>CAZUJQ010000135.1:0-5227 GCA_964620805.1 uncultured Planctomycetales bacterium
TATACTATTGCTCCCGACGATAAATAGGCAAGTAATTTCATTACAGTCCCTAACCCCTCCCCTGGAGGGAGGGGAAAATCAACTCTGGAATGGCTTCTACAGGAATCCTCAATATACACCGCACTGTGCCTCAGCCGCACCGTCCTTGTCACCAGATACACAATCAACTGCGGCAGCCGTCCCGAATCTTTGATCTTTTTTGTTGTCAACCCCAAAGAGGCGGCCTTGAGCAAATCCTGGATCCTTCGCTCCTCTTGGAGAAGCTTATTCTCGGCCCTTTCCTTGAGAAAAAGATAAACCAAAGGCCCCAAGGAAGCTAAAATCGTACAGACCCCAGCGGGAATGAGCCAGAGACCGATACCTAACAATTTTGTTCCAACCAGGAAAGGGATCCCTAAAACAAGAAAGTAAACAATAAGAAATATAGCTGACCTGGCGACAACAATTCGGATATCCACTATTCTGTGCTTTATAAATGGTTAGGAAACAAGGAACAGCCAGGGAACTGTTAAAGGCGGGCCAAGCCATTTTAAGCTGAAATTACCAAACCAGGGCATAATGACATTTGTTGTACCCGCCAGAGCGTAGCCAATCAAGGTTCCGGAAATGATATATTTCAAATGCTCTTTAATTAACCCATCGGTCTTACAATACAAGCGAATGAATCGTAAAAATGCGATTAAAAATATCGATTCAAAATGAATATCCCATAAAAGGTGAGCTGGACCATAAACAATTCCCTTACCTTAACTCCATTAATAAAAGCGATCTCTTTGATCATCCAAGGAGTAAAAAAGAAAAGACAGGAAAGAAGAATACCTGGGAAAAATAAAAGAAAAATCCTAAGTGGAGAAAGGCACAAAGACTCGTGAGTAAAAACAAATGAATAAAGCAAAAAGGCCGGTGGAATCAGGCCACCGCCCGCGTAAGCGAGATCTATCCAAAACAACGATTGTTTAAGATCCGCTGAAGCGTAAAACATGGTCAAACCAAATGACCATAACGCCATATTGAGAACAAAGATGTTAAAAACTTTGCCCAAGAGTTTGTCCCGGGCTTTAAAATGGATAAGAAGCCATAACGCTGAGAATAGCAGCGTCATGACCGCCAGACAAATGACTTTATAATCCATGGCTGGATGATCCTTTCACTAAGGGCTTAGAGCATTGAGCTGAGGGCTTAAGAGCATAGGGCGTTATTGCCAAAAATCCAGCAATAAACAATTCACAATAACCAAACCAACTCTATTTTGTCTTATCGATGATCGACGTAAATATATTCCGTAATTCTTTCGATTCATCTATAAACGATTTAATTTCCTGTTTCCAAAAGTTTGTTAATTGTTTATTGGAATTGTTTGTGATTTGTGTATTGGTCATTGTGATTTTAGCTACCTGCCATTAACCCCTACGCTCTTCGCTCTATGCCCTACGCCCAGTGCTAAAACCTATACGTCACCGTTGCAAGAAACATACTGGCCCATTGGCTATATTCTCCATCGATGCTCACACCGCTGGAGCTTCCGACCGTATTGTCAATCCGCCGGTCCTTATAGAAAAGCGCAGAGTAGGCCAGATCGAGCGTCATCCGGTGGGGAATGACATCATACCCAACGCCGGCCGTCAATCCGTTGGAATCGCTGTCGGGAAGATTGGGTTCCCAGTTGGCCTCCGGGATGGGCGTCTGATGATGATAATACCCTCCTCTTAAACGCAGCCTATCTGAGGCCGCATACTCGGTCCCCAAAGCAAACGACCATACCGACCGCCAGTCCCGGCGGGCAGGATTGCCGTCGTTTAAAACCGAGAGACGGGTCGCATCCGTTTCCGATTCCCAGTTGATCAGCTCCTGTTCCACTGAGCTCCAGTCCATCCATTCCAGATCCGCGTTAAACGTCCACTTAGGATCAGGCTTAAAGCTGTAGCCCAGCACAACGCTTTGAGGCAGGACAAATTCTTCGGACAATTCCGTTTCATAATAGGTTCCTCCGAAGATCGCCTGATAATTCACCCCGCCGCTGTTTAATTTGTCCAGATAGGCCTTGCCCCGGTATTTATGCCGGATGGTGCTGCGGTACATCAATCCAAATTGATGCTGGCCATTGAGCTTATACATCGTGGCCAGCCGGTACCCCCAGCCCGTGCTCTTGGCATTCAGCTCAAAATCACCGTCGGCGGCACCGGTTTGTGCCAGCTTTTTCTTTTTATTGGCCTTGGAGGTGTCGCTGTCGGTGCTGACGGCAAAGCCCAGATGCTCGCTCAACTTGTATGCCAGCGTCAGCATGTAATCTTTGTTCTCGATATTGGATTCGGTGGCCACATATTTGGCAAAGCTGTCCTCGGCCCATTCGGTGCCCAGGCCAAAATAAGAAGTGGCCCCCAAACCCAGGACGATTCTTTGTGTCAGGGGAACCCCCAGATAAACGTGAGGGATCCAGAATTGATTGCGCCTCATCTGGGTTTCTGCCCCGCTGGGGCCTTCATAATCCACGTAGGGGGCCAGCCAGGCCGTTCCCAGGGAAACCTGACTCGCCTGAAGCTGGCTTAATCCTGCCGGGTTATAGTAAACTGCCGCGGGCGTATTTGCCTCGCCTACGAAGGCAGAACCTTTGCCCAGTGCACCCGCATCTGGAAGTTCCACTCTGAAAGCCCCTGAGCCTGCAAAAGAAATAGCCGGTACACAAAAGATAAAAAAGACAGTTTTGAGGATTTTCTTAAGAAAGCTTGTGCTGAATTCCATATTGGGTTTTCTCCTTTTTTGATCTTATGAATGATTCCCTTTATTCCCTTCGCCTGATCCATTGCTATGGCTTATGCGAAGGAGAATAAATCTTTCCTGAATATATAACTTGAGTTTGGCAAATTTTCGAATTTGTCGTCGGAAAAGTCTCTCGGATCGCAAAAACAGGTTTTCGATACCACAAAATTGCTTTCTCGACGAGAACTACCTGAAAATACGGCCCAAAAGCCCGAAAAAGTGCCAAACTCAAGTATATAACATATTCCTCGTGCGCCTACAACTTCTGCTGAAGAATTTGACGAGAGATTTTACTTCCTGATAAAAGCGATTCTTATAGCTAAAGACTAATGCGATCGGCAATATCCGAGATCATCGGCAACCGGAGACTCCGTCCTCTTAGGGCTTCGATCATCCCCCATAAGGAAAGAAGACCCAGAATAAAGATCAAGGGCCTGAGGATCCATTCGAAAATAACGCTAACAACAAAGACAGCCACTTCCATCACAAAAAGAACAAGCCCCTGCTTGGCATGATTCAAGGCAAACGGATTGTCCTTTCTAAAGACCAAAGGAATAATGCATAGGATGGAAAGATACGAAAGGACGGCGAATATCTTTCCTTCGAGAATTTGCTTTTCACTATTCTTTTCCGACTTCTCCATTGCTTTTAACCTCAATCAAAGAATTGACATCACCAAAGGAGTTTCTCTCCTGCCAAGGATTGACAGGATCTTCTCTCCATTTGCCATCCACAATAAACTGGTACTTGTAGACTCCCGGTTTCAAAGCGACATTGACCTCCCAGCGGCCATTGGCCTCTTTCATCCGGCAGGATTCGTCCAAAGACCAGTCATTAAAGCTTCCTGTGACATAAACCGACTGGGCCTGAGGGGCCTCTAACCAAAACTTCGTAAACGCTTGCTCTCGAGCCTCTTTTTGGACCAGCTGCTGCATTCTCTGGGAAAGCGGGCTAAATTCCACTGTCTCGAGCGGTTTCGGGGCCTCTAAACGGATCAATTCTTTGGCTAAAGCAAAATAATCCTTTGAGCCCCGGCAATATTTGTCGAATTTGGCCACGGTCTCTCCCAGGACAGCCGACTCTTTCAATTTGACATTGATGTGAATGAAAGTATCCAAAAGAATGTCGGAAAACCTCTCCTTGATTTTGGAAAGCATCGCGAAAGAATGCCGCAGGCGGGAATCGAACATGGTCACAAGGACATGACATTGGACGGGGTGCCCCAGCCGGTCTTTAATGAGCGTTACAATATCCATCAGATGTTCCACCCCTTGGAGGGAAAATCGGCTGGTCTCAACAGGGATGATCACCTCGCCACTGGCGCGGATCGCATTGACGGTAAGAAATCCCAGGCTCGGAGGACAGTCAATCAGGATGTAATCATATCCTTCCTTCTGAGAATTGAGAATCTCACTGAGTTTTAACTCCCGGCCGATTTCATCCGCCAGCTCCTGTTCCAGGGTTCCCACTAAGATATTCGATGGAACGATATCGAATTTTTCTTCCACCCTCATAATAATGTCCTCAATCTTTAATTTCCGAGGAGTGAGTTTTGAGATAACATTGTAAATACTATTCGGCGAATGGATATTCAGCCCCAAGGAGGCGTGCGCTTGAGGATCGAGATCGATCAAGAGTGTCTTTCTTCCACTTAAGGCTAAGGCACAGGCCAGATTGATTGCCGTTGTCGTTTTCCCACAGCCTCCTTTTTGATTCGCGATGGCAACGATTCTCATCTTTTGCCCTCCTCCTTTAAGGAAATCCTCCTTAGGGAATGAATTGGGTGATTGCGCCTTGAGACATTTTTAGCTCGAAAAACAAATGTTGTCGATCAAGATGATCCCCGTCTTTTTCTCGGCATTCCAGGCCTCAATCACAAAGGCGACATCGGTCACAGTGGTCCAATCGGTAATTTGAGTGAACTCGTCAAAGGGAATATTGAGGGTTCTCCACTTGAGCCTGACGCCTTTGACATAATAGGTGGCTGTCTCGTTCTTCTGATTTTTAAGAAGGACCTTAACGATGCCCGGGGATCCCTCTTCCAACCCTCGAATGGAAAAACTTAATTTTTCATATCTTGAAACATTCATCTTGGGGATACGCAGAGAAAATGTTTTCACTTGCGGGTAGGGGCTATTGAGATTATAGGAGATGCGGATAGGGCCATTGTTGAGGGCGAAGATGACGCTTTTGCGGGAATATTCTCCGCGATTGGTTAAAAACGCGGTAAAGCCATAAAATGTACTGGCCAGAATGACAATCGTCAGAACAATATTAATAACCAGCCACGCATTGAACTGTCTTTTCTTTTTCCCTTCGACCTTGTCACTTCGTTTGCCGAGGTAAACTTGCGCTAGATGGTCATAAATTTCATCACGTGTCATATTTCTTTTCAAAAAATTTTTTGTTATTGCAAATTACTTGAGTTTGGCAAATTTTCGAATTTGTCGTCGGAAAAGTCTCTCGGATC
>CAZUJQ010000136.1:0-5206 GCA_964620805.1 uncultured Planctomycetales bacterium
TCGTCATCTCCATTCATGTCTTAGAGCGACAGCAGATTCTTTAATAACATGATAAGCGGATTTTAGAACCAAAATCGCTATTAATGCCAATCAAAGGTTGAAATTTGTCATCAGGAGAAGAGCCGCTGTTATTCTACCAAATATATGGACAATTAAACCTGCAGACGAGCGCACTTTTGAGGCATTTTGAATTTTTGTTTTTTCCTGTAACCAGTTGAATAAGGATTCAATGGGTTGCCGTATGGCGCTAACCCAAGTGGAAAAATAATCTGGTCCTGCAAAGCCAAATCCACCTTTGATTTTCTTTGTTGGAGTAAGGAGCTGTACATCTTGATTTTTCGCAAGATGAGTTCTGTGTTCTGAGTCAGCATAGGCTTTATCACCGAATATCTTGCAATTATGTAATTCAGAAGAAATCTGTTCAAACATTCGATTATCATTAGTACTGGCAGGAGCTACCCCAATAAATGACGGTAAAGGTATAGTCTGAGGTTGTAATTCACCAACACAGTGCAATTTCACGCCATAAAAATATAAATCCTTGGAGGCGCAAAAACCCTTATCGGCTAGTTCTGGGGCAACCTTGGCATACCCACTTCGCCTAGATCCTGCTAAAATAATAGGAAACGAATCAGTTACCCAGTTCACAGCCAAACGATTTTCTTTTGATTTTACTATTTCACTGCATAATGCAGTAAAACCACCACTAATTTTGTTCAGACGATAGCAAAATGCTGCATATCCGCCAAGAGTAGGAAACCAATCCCGTAAATGGCGATCTGTATAATCATAAACACCTTTCACCGTGGTACAACCACTCAAGATACCGAACAAATAGATACAAACAACCTCTTCGTCAGTGAGCGCAAAAAGGCTATGATTTGAAAATCGCTGCACCACTCCACAGATTCCTTTTTTCCAGGCTTCACAGACCGTAATGTAAATACTTATCAATTGAAATTGCCAATCCATATGATATTCCCCCGTAGGACGGAGATATCACAAAGAACGAGGCATGTATGAGATATCAGGAACTGGATCAAAATCTTAAAGAAGAGTTGAAAAAATTACTCGCTAACGGCGATAAAATTGCTGCGGTCGCCCTTGTACAAAATCGCTTAAAAATAGGACTTAAAAACTCAAAGGACTTAGTGGACGGTCTTGAGAATACCATCCGAACCAATGCGTTACAAAAATCTCCAAATTTCAACCTTTGATTGGCATTATCACAATATTTGCATCTGAAAAGACGGGGCAGGTTGACGACTTACGTTTTGTTAGATCATTCCACCACTTCAGCGCTAGGACGGGCCGCCAATTACTTCCTCAAAAACTTACCCGGCCTAAGTGTATTTATGACGGATTTGGATATTCCAATCAGCAATGCACTGTCTGAGCGCAGTGTCCGAAATCCAGCAGTTGGCCGCAAAACGTGGCTAGGCACGCACTCCCGCAAAGGTGCCGAAACCACGGCGATCCATTTTTCCCTTTTTGAGTCATGTCGGTTAAACGAGCTCAATCCCAGAGAGTACTATAACGAACTCGGGAAGCGGTACCGTGAAGGTAAACCCCTGCTCACGCCTTACCAATACAAGCTACTGAAAAAATCAATACCCCCGCCGCCCGATAAAGATTTTGAAAAAGACAAAAAGGATTAACCCATTGTGGGCAGCTGCTCCTACACACCCGCAGCTGCCTTTACAAACTTACAAAGTTCAATCCTTTATTTTTCGCATGAGTTAAATACCGACTCTCGGCATGCATGCCTGGCAACACAAACTCTGCACCTCCTCTCTTTCCCGTTAATAAGCCCTAAGGTCCGTCGACCGGAAAACCAGCTGATCTTACCCTTTGCGCATTCTTAAGATATCAAACTATTTTTTAAAAAAAAGACCGGGAGATAAGACGTTGTACCTTCATAATTATTGGTGAAGTAGTTCATCGCCTTGGTCATGAGATGTTTATTCGGATATTGATCTTTCAGCGTAAGTCGTCAACCTGCCCCGTCTTTTCAGATGCAAATATTGTGATAGGGTCTATTCATTTTTATCAGGCTCGAATTTTTGATGTCCTGCTGTAGGAGGATCGGAATTAAAAGCGTCAGCGTTTATGCTCAGATTATTTATCCTACTATCAGTGAAGGGGAAATAGGTTTCTGGACAATGTCTGGCGGGACTCTCAATGTATCGAGAGGCCGATCTTTAGGAGACGCATTTAATTTTTTCTTCCACTCCAATGGCGTAAATCCATGGCCTCCAGCGTGGAGATCTGTCACGACAGCATTGTAATAGCCCCGGGGATTGACTCCTATTAATTTGCAACTTTCGACTAGAGTGAAGTGAGTGGCAGCAGTTTTCGCTCCTTGGATCGAGTGGGTACCTAGCCACGTTTTTCTGCCGATGACTGGATTTCGGAACCTGGATTCCTGCTGGTTGTTGTCTAGTGGGATTCGAGCATCCGACAGACATCGTGTCAGACCTTCATAATTATTGGTGAAGTAGTTCATCGCCTTGGTCATGAGATGTTTATTCGGATATTGATCTTTCAGCTCTAGGCACTTGGCTTTCATCTCTTCAAAATAAGGTGCCATCTTTTTGCGCTGTTCCCCTATGATTTCAAGTGATCCTCCTCGTACCTCATCTTCTAATCGATAAATCTCTTTATACTGGGCAAGAAAATATTTGTAATCGCCAGGGAATGTAATACTTGATTGAATAAGGACTTCCTGCTCTTCCTCAACTTCGGACGATTTCTTTGCAATCAGCTCTAGTTCTTTGAATTTACGTCTCGAATGGGCATTACAAAAAGCTGATAAAATTGGACTAAGACCCTTTGTTTTACGGATTTCATTGGCCTCACCAACAGCCTTCTCATACCCGGAATAAACGTCACTGAGGAGAACCACACAATTACACTCCAAAAGTAAAGCCGACGCAACGTCTCCGGATCGGGTACTGTGGATCTCAAAATAAACTGATTCTCGTGAAGAAAAACCCCACAGATACCACTTCTTTTTGGGGGAACCCTCTAGCATTGGATGAGGCGTTTCATCTGCAGCCAACACCGCTACAACTAAGACTTCCATGCGCACTCTGAAATAAATGGGATGAAGAAGTTCTGCCAAATGGTGAGTTCCTTCAATCAGGCTATGGGGAGGGATCCCCTTGAGTCCACTACGTTCCGCTATAGCTGCATATCTTTCTATTGGGATTAAATCACAATATTTACTCAGGGTAACATCAATGATTAAATCGTCACTATAGCTAGCCCCAGGTAGGATACAGGGGGGAGCTTTAGCTGTGATCAGGCTACCGTGGCAGCCACCACAAGCATATTTTGCCCGCTTTTTACGAATAATGACATATTGCTTGGGGATGACATGGAGTGCTTCGGAGTCCTCGGTCATCCCTGTAGCCCTCATTACAGCCTGACAAATGGGGCAACACGGAGGTGGATTCTGGAGTATATTCTCCTCAAGGACCTTGACGTTTGGGTAACGATCAGAGGGTTTTTGCACTTTTGGTTTTTTATCTTTTTTGGGTTTTTTCGCGGCACCATCGTCATGAGAGTCCTTAGTCTCTGTCCCAGTGTTGATTGCAGTACCATTCTTTGGATTGTCGTCTTTTTTGCACTTCTCAGATTTATCCCCAAAAAGTCGATGACTGAGAAGAACAATCTGTTGAGTGGCCCAGGATAGCTTCGTTTCCAGTTCATTAAATTCCTTTACTGTTTCCTGGATAACCTGAAATATCTTATCAGGCTGATAATCCTTGAGGTCCTGAAGTTGCCGGATTCCCCGCAGTTCCCGTAGCCCCATTTTTGGAAGGATATACCGATTTGGGTTGGATACAAGTACGTAACTTGAAAAACTTTCTTTGTGTAATAGGACTATCCACAAATCGAGTTTCTAAATTAGCCCCTTCAAAAAACAAGCTAAATTCGGCCTGTGTCAGACACACCTCGCCACGAAATAATTGATTCACTTTGGAGAATAACCCTTTCTCGAGTCTCTTACTTAAAATTACAAATCCTGTCCCATCATAGTGGAGACATTTACATGAATTACGCCTCTCATTGATAAAGACGAAAAGATGGCCAGAAAATGGATTCTTTTTAAAGATGATTTTGACTCGTTCAAAAAGAGAGTCATAGGAACTCCTCATGTCCGTGCTTCTTTTACAAATAAATATTTTAGTCCTACGGTTGAAGGCAATCATGCAACCTTCTTTAAAAACTCAACCAATTCATCAGTGCGCCTGAATCGGATGATCTTCCCGCCTTCCCAGATTAACTCAATCCCACCCTCAGCTGCGGCTGGAGCACTTTCTGAAATCTTAATCTCGGTAAAGTCTTCTGACCCCTGTAAACTAGTTTTAGCATAAATTCGGGCACGATGAATGAGGGGGCCTAATTGCGACTGCCGTAGTCCAACCTCTTTACCAAACTCTGCCATGGGTCCGGTATAGGCCTCCCAACTCCTCAACACCGCCACTAGAAGCTCTCCTGGGACCTTCTTTAGTTTCCCCTCTTTGGATCGATATGAAGTTAATTTTTTCCTCAACACCGCAAATTCCATACTCGTCCCTCCATTATTAGCTTATCGCCTTATATGGGGGATTTGAAAGACGGGGCAGGTTGACGACTTACGTTCTATTCCCAGAGCTTGACCCGATTTTTTTCTGGACATTAAATATGCACAATATACCCAATGCACATGGCTCACCAATGAGTCGAATTCTTTTACGCCCGCATCTTGCAGACCGTAGCTGTTCTTGACCGCTCTGTGAAAAAGTTCAATCGTCCACCGGAGCTGATACCCCAAAATGATCGCGCGTGTACTGACGTTGGTATTTGTGCATACAAGATACTTCCTGCCCTTTGATTTTTTTTCTGAGCAAATCAGTGTTACACGGGACGTTAGTCCTTTGAGGTAACCCTCGATTCGTCGGGTACGGAATCTCCTCCGCCTTTTATCTCCCCCGGTAATATTGAGGGATTTCCATGGGGCTTGTCTCTTGGCAGCACGAAACAGTTTGTCAATACGTCGCCATTTCCTGGGTTCTTTTTGATGGATGAAAATGGTTTGTGCGTTGCGATTTACTTTCAATGCACCGACCATATCCCACCCTCGTCCATGAATTACTTTTTGAATGTCTTTATCATCGTAACCAGCATCCATGAGGACCACGATTTGTTTTGGATCGTG
>CAZUJQ010000137.1:0-4925 GCA_964620805.1 uncultured Planctomycetales bacterium
TTTTTCGCAGCGACATTGGCGTGGAGGCTAATCGAGCCCTCCCGGTTGCGGCGGTTGATCGTAAGGAAAGTTGGGGTTTCCTTGATCGTGACCAAATCCTTAAGCTGCACCATCTCTGCGTGATCGTTCCAGACCCAGAGTTTTTGAATGTCCTCGGATTGGGTGCGCTGAGAGCCCTGAAGCCGCACGCGCACATCATAGCGACGGCCGCCCTGGGTGTATTTGCCGACGCGCTCTCCCGCGATCATCGCATTGATGGTGCGGGCAATCGATTCGACAGCCACGCCCCGTTCCCTGGCCTTTTGCCGGTCGGGAAAAACCTGGATTTCCGCAACGCCTTCTTCGTAGTTGGTGTCCACATCCACCATTAAATCCGATTCGCTCATTTTTTTTCGGATTTGCTCGCTGTATTCAATGAGCTTATCCCGGGCAGGCCCGAGGATCGTGACTTCGATGGGGTACCCCCGCTGGCCGGAAAATCCGCTAAGCGAGGGGTCCTGCAGGCGGGAGTGCACATCGGGAATCTTATTCAATTCCTTGCGAAAATAGGCCATGATGTCGCTTTGCGTGGGACGCCGATTGTAAGGCGCAGCCACAGGGCGCTCTTCGGGTCGTTTAAGAACGACAAAAATCATGCCCGCGTTGACCTCGCCGCCCGTGAATCCGCCAATCGCGCTAAAATACCGCTCCACCTCCGGCCGGCTGCGAATAAAGGCTTCCGCTTGTTTGAATCTCTCATCGGTAAATTCAATGGAGGATCCCACCGGGGTCTGCAGGCGGCAGAAGAACATGCTCTGATCCTGAGGAGGAACAAATTCCTTGCGCAGAACACTCATCAAGGAAAGCGAGGCCAGAAAGATCACCGTTGACCCCACAATGATCCGCGAGCGATGGCCTAAGGTCCATTGAAGAACGCTCTGATAGCTTAAAGAAAATCTTTTAAAGGCCCCATCCACCCTCCGGCCCACGATCGTCTGCCGTGCGCCTACTTTAAGAAATTGCGAGCAGCGCATGGGCGTAAGCGTCAAGGCCTCGAGCAAGGAAATGGCGACCGCCATCGAAATCGTCAATCCGAATTGATAAAAATACTTCCCCATGATTCCCTTCATAAACGCCACGGGAAGAAAGATCGCGATAATCGCCACCGTCGTGGCCAGGGCCGCAAAGGCGATCTGGTTGGCGCCGCTTCGGGCGGCTTCAACTTTTTCGACACCCCTCTCGCGAAAGCGCACGATGTTTTCCAAAACCATAATGGCATCGTCCACAACGATGCCAATCGCCAGGGAAAGCGCTAGCATGGTAAACGTATTTAAGGTGAAACCTAAAAAATAGATAAAGATAAACGTCCCGAGAATCGAGGTGGGGATCGCCAGCAGCACATTGACCGTGGCGGTCCACGACCCTAAGAAAAGCCAGCAGACCAGCGAGGTGACAATCGCCGATAAAATCAGGGTAAATTTCAATTCGTCGATGGACTCTTTGACGAATTTTGTGCGGTCGACGGTCAAAGCCACCTTCACGCCCGGGGGCACATCCTTTTTGATTTCCTTAAGCCGCTTTAAGATGCGCTCTCCTACGGCCACCTCGTTTGCCCCGCGCTGTTTGCGCATCCCCAGGCCCACGGCCTGCTCGCCGTTGGTTCGGGAAATGCGCCGCTGATCGGCCAGTCCGTCTTCCACGCGGGCCACATCTTTGATAAAGATCGCTGTGTAAATCGGCTGTCCGCCGCGGCGCGTGATCGGGATATTTTCAAACTCTTCCACATTGAACGCCTCACCCATGGCGCGGACGTTGCGTTCGATGGTTTTGGTTTCAATCCGTCCGGCGGGGCGTTCCACATGACCCTGCTGAATCGTGTTGACAACATCCTCTACGGTCAATTGATACCCTGTGAGCTTTTGGGCATCGATCCAGACACGCAGGTTCCGTTCCAGAAACCCTCCCATAAAAACCTCGCCGACGCCGTTCACGGTGGCAAAGCGGTCTTCCAATTGATTCTGGGCATAATCCATAAGCTTGCGCAAAGGGATATCTCCCGTCACGGTAACCCACATGATGGGCTGGTCCTCAGGGTTGGTCTTGGTCACAATGGGGGGGTCCATTTCGTCGGGAAGCCGCCGCTGGGCCTGGGAGATTTTGGTCTGGATCTCCTGGACCGCCACATCGATCGCGCGTTCGAGCTCCAGCTCAATGGTAACACTGGCCTGGCCCTGGCGGATCGAGGAGGAAATATCCCGGATGCCCTGAACCGAGGTCAAGGCCTCCTCCACCACATCCACAACATCCGATTCCATGACCTCCGGGGCGGCCCCTTCCCACGTCAGACTGATATTGACGACGGGAAAATCCACGTCCGGCAGCCGGCTGATGCCTATTCCTTGGAGGCTAATCAGCCCAAAGGCCATGAGCCCGAGCATGAGCATCCAGGCGAAGACCGGGCGTTTGATCGAAAGGTCGGAGAGTGTCATAGAAATCGGGATTGGATTGCGGTTGCGTAGCTAGAAACGGTGATCGTTAAAGGTTGATCGTTAAAAGACGATTAACGAAAAACCAAATACGATTCGAGCTACGCAACCGATTAACGATTAACATTACCGCCTGTGCCAAGAGTCTCCCCAAAAGGCACGTCCAGTCTTCCCGAAATCACCTGTAGATTCCACCACAGGCGTTTGGTTTCGTTTTGAGCCGCGGTTAAGGAGCGGCGCATCTCTTCTAAGTCCTCCAGCGCCTGCAGCACATCCAGATTATTGACGAGATTCTTACGGTAATCTTCCAGCTGCAGATTGTAGTTTTCCTCTGCGGCCTGAAGGGCCTTGCGCAGGGCTGTCTGTTTGCGAAGCGCCACCTGGGCACGGGTGTAAGCGTTTTTGATTTCGAGTTCGACCTGGCGTTTCAACTGTTGATAGCGCAACTCTTCTTGACCGGCAATGGCCTTGGCTTCCTTGATGGCGCCAAAATGCTCTGTCCCTTCGAAGATCGGGACATCCACCGTCAAGGTGACATCCCAGTCCACGCCGGCGGAGTTGCCCACCCGCTTTTCATAAGAGTTGCCGTCCATGGTCACTTCCGGGAAAAATCCGGCGCGGGCAACGGTCAAGTTCTTTTGCGCTTGCCTCACGGCCTCAAAGGCCGCCTGCACATCCGAGCGCTGATCTTTTTGGGCCAGATAATTTTCTTCTAAAAATAGGGAAATCGCGGCTGGAGTATCATCCCTAACCGCAGCGATTTCCCTGCCGGTTAAAAATTCCAAAAGCTGACGGGCGAGGTCCCCTTCGCCTTGGGTTTGTTCCAGATCAGCTTCGATGCGGTTTAACCGCGCCTTAAGCGCGGCGACCTCGCTGGCGCGGGAACGGCCCAACTCCTGACGCTCTTTCAATTCTTTCACACGCTCCAACAGAGACTGATGGATTACCGAAAGGGTCTCGGCATCGTCCTGATATCTCAAGAAAAAATAAAAGGCATCCACGACATCCACAAACAAAAGCTCCTCGGCGCGGCGCTTTTCATGGGAACGCCGGCGTTTTTCGGCGACGCTGGAGGCCATGGCAGCGAATTCTTTGAATCCAGAAAATAGCGGCTGGCTGAACGCAAACCGCCTCTCGGGAATTTCCCGTAAGGTAAACCCGCTCCCGCCCTTGGTCCCATCCTGCCGCTTCTGTGATAAGACAAAAGAGACATCCGGCATAATCCCGCTTAAAGATTGAAGAAATCGGCCTTCGGCCTCTTCAATGACTTTCGTTTGGATCGCAATGGTTTCGCTTTCTTTAAGGGCGAGTCGATAGCACTCTTTGAGGGTGGGCGCTTGCTCTTCTGCCTGAGTCGGCCAGGCCATAAAAACAAACAAAAATAGGAAGCCCCATCGGATAAAAAAGGGCACTCTCATGTCAAGACCTGCCTTTCATTTATTCAAAAAAAAATAGTAACTACTCAGGTACCCATATCCGTCGAGAACCAGATTGCAGGTGATCTTAATGGAAATTGACTCTCGACGAGAGCTTATTTGAGTAAATTTTAGGCTAAAATTTCTTATCGACGAGCCAAGGTACCTGAATAGTAACAAAAAATAAAGTAAGAAATGGAGACCGCCTAAAGGGTATTCATTCTATCCTAAACAAAAACCTAAGTAAATCCCGTTAGAGAATTTCGTTCTTTTACCCCGTTAGAAAAAAGTTTTCTAACGGGGTTGAAATCGGCGGCTTTCTCTAACGGGGTAAAGGGCGCATCATATTTTGACTTGTCAAAATCGAAGATAAGAAGTAACATAAACTCACTTTTGAAAACTCTTAACAACTTATACCAGGAGCCGTCTCATGAAATTGGCGAAATTGCGTATATGTCACTACAAGTCCATCGTGGACAGCGGATGCTGCGATCTGGCGTCCGATATTACAATCTTTGTTGGAAAGAATGAATCCGGCAAAACCGCCGTCCTGGAAGCCCTGCGCGATTTTGATAAGGACATCGGGGAATTTGCGCAAAACGCCTTCCCCTTGGATGGCAATGATGCGTTGCCCACCATCGAGTTGTGCTTTAAATTGGATCCAGCCGATATCGACAGGATTTCCCTTAGTTCAGGAATTCCGATCACGGAAGAACGCTCCAGCCATCTTTTGAAAAAAGGATTGAGCATCGTTAAAGACGGCCTGGGCCGGTACCGCTTAAACGACGAATTTCTCTTACAATTGCTGGAGGAAAAAAAGGGGGAGAAGATCGAAAAAGCCAGATCAAGTCCGCCAAAGAGCGACTGAATTCTCTGGTGGAAGGGCGGCTCCTTCCCGATCTCGATGTCGAGTCAGACCCGGGAGAAATTCAAAAGAAGGCCAAAGAGCTCATGGTGATTGTCAAATCGTTTCTTCCTTCCTTAAAAGACGAACTTGAGTTTGGCACTTTTTCGGGCTTTTGGGCCGTATTTTCAGGTAGTTCTC
>CAZUJQ010000138.1:0-4889 GCA_964620805.1 uncultured Planctomycetales bacterium
CAATCAATTGTAAAATTTAAACTCGTACCGTGAAAATTTTGCCAAACTCAAGATTTAAGAAGAGTGGAGGTGCCGGGAATCGAACCCGGGTCCTTGGGTTACAGCGTACAGGCCTCTACAATGCTTAGTCTGTTTTTTCCTCTTCACCCCTGGTCCCCCGAACAGACACGATGAACCAAGGGCTAGCTTTTTTAGATCTTATCCCGCCAACAAAAGCGCTCGGCAGGACCAGCCTGCTTCTTGGCCTTTTGCCAACCCGCAGGCACTGTCGGCAAAAGGGCCGCAGTTAATTAACCGCGGACTGTCGCGAATGCCGGCTCGGCAGGAGCTTCCGAAGAAGCAAATGCCAACTCAGCATCGCTGTACATTAACGCGTTTTGTTTTGCGTTTATGTGTGCTTGGATTGATATCGGGGCCAACCAAGCTTCCCCGGCATGCCACCTATACACGGTCAACTCAAGTCGAGACCTATCACCCCCCCCTAAGAGAAAGAGCGAAGGATAACTAGGATCTTTTCGGCAGATCCGGATAGCCTCTGCGTTTGCGCAACATATTCACGAATTCGTTGGCTTCTTCGAGCCACTGGAGCCTGTGGGCGTAGCTCGTCTTGGTCACCCAATGCCTTAAGTGCTCGTGGATTTGAAATTTTAACTTTTTAGCTTTTGAGATCATTCTCTATTACTTGAGTTTGGCACTTTTTCGGGCTTTTGGGCCGTATTTTCAGGTAGTTCTCGTCGAGAAAGCAATTTTGTGGTATCGAAAACCTGTTTTTGCGATCCGAGAGACTTTTCCGACGACAAATTCGAAAATTTGCCAAACTCAAGGAGAATTAAACCGGATAGGGTAATCCACAAAGATATCAATCAAACGAAACGGCGGATTCTCTTGGACGAACGAAAAGACGATTATGCCTTTTTCTTTCTTCCATCGCTCTCGATTCTCCTCTTTAATAAATTGCTCTTTGGTCACCGGGACTTTAGGCATGTATTTTATAGATTTTAAGGCTTCAAACAATCGGTCTAGATTTTTCTCTTCTAGGAGAACAATCAAATCCAGATCTTCAGTAAATCTCATATAACCATGCAGCACAACCGCCACCCCTCCGGCCACCACATATTTAACCTTGGCTTTATTTAAGGCCTTAAAGACTTCCTGATAGAACATCGAGGCTCCTATTATTATTAATTATATTCCAAAACTTTCTGTCGGGCAAATTGTGTTATCTGGCCTTCCGTGCCTTAAGAGACCTCTTTAACTCCCGCTCGACATCCCGGCGCTTTATGTCTTCTCTTTTATCGTAGAGCTTTTTGCCTTTGGCCAGGGCGAGCTCCACCTTGGCCCATCCGCGTTTGCCAAAGTAGATTCGGGTGGGGATCAAGGCGAGATGCTTTTGGGTCGCCAATCCCGCGATCTTTTGAATCTCTTTTTTGTGCAACAGGAGCTTTCGGGGACGATCCGGCTCCAAGTTTAAGTAACTGGCTTGCGGGTAGGGGGCGACATACAAATTATACAGCATGATCTCGCCGTCTTCAATACGGGCAAAACTGTCGGTAAAATTAACCTCGCCGACGCGCAGGGACTTGACCTCTCCTCCCTTCAATTGGACGCCGCATTCCCACTTTTCCAAGAGAAAAAAATCCCGGAAGGCCTTTTTGTTGGTCGCGATAGATTTGGGTTCCATGTTACCAGGTCCCTCGCAGTCTCGTGTAGAACATCAAGAAGACAGGAAGCGTGAAAATACACATCAGATGGCCCCAAAACAAGGCTTGATTGATGAAATTTTCCTCTGCTCGATAATGGTGCGCAATGACCGATAATGAAATCGCGCTGGGGACCGCGGCCTCCAGAACAAACAAAAACCCCACGAGAAAGTCCACACGCAAAATCAGAACAACGATCGAGGCGATCAAAGGCAATACGATCAGCTTGGTCATCATGACCAGCGAGAGCCCGCTGGGTCTCTTCTCAAGCGACTCCAGGCGGGCCAGATTCCCGCCCATGACAATCATGGCTAAAGGAAGGGTGCAGTCGCCCAACATCTTGATGGGTTTCAGAATCACCGAAGGGACAATCTTCTCCAATCCCACCCAAACCATAAAAAGAGATACCACGATCGCCGCAACCGGTGAATGGGTGAGATTCTTAAGTTCAAACTTTTCCGGAGAATGGTGCGCCAGGACCTTAACCCCCCACGACCACAAAATCAGATCAAATCCAATGAGAAACAGAAAGATGTAAACGTACAAAATCTGGGCTTGTTGGGAAGAAAATAACGTGGCCACCAGAATCAAGGGAAGATAGCCGGAATTCTGAAAGGCCACCAAGGCCACAAACTCTTTCTTAAAGGGAATCTTATTTTTATTCAACAGAAAAACAAGCTGGCTTACGAGAAATCCGATCAAGGTCACCGCAAAACTTAAGATAGGAAAGATCCACCAGTTGGGATAAAGCTCAAATCTGAAATTTCCTAACAGTTGAGAGAAAATAAAACTCGGCAAAAAGAGATTGATGATCAAACGGCTAAAGAGCCGAAGGCCATCCTCATCTACGATCCCTCTTTTGACCAGGAAATAACCAACCGCCCCCAGAAAAAGGATCTGAAGGGTTGCCAGAAAGGTGGTTTGGAAGGAGAGGACGAACATCGCAGGCGCCATTATAACAACAACTCATCCTAAGGGCAATGAGAGATGGGTTCAAGGGAGCGTTGACAGTGATTTTTTTTATCAGTATACTGGTTATGCTTTGCCTATTGCAGATGGCCGATCCTGAAGATCGCCGACCCTGCTACGCTCAAATGTTTTCGTCTCTCGCTTGAGACTTCACGTTTGAGCTTCGCAGGGTTCGGCTTGATTTTTCTAATAAACCATTGTGGTAATCAAGCCGAAGTGGTGAAATTGGCATACACGCAGCGTTCAGGGCGCTGTGCCCGAAAGGGCATGAGAGTTCAAATCTCTCCTTCGGCACCAATCTACCTCTAACTCATACAAATTTTACTTCTAGAAAAGATTGGGGCCGTCCCGACTTCCACAATACCAATCCCAGAAACGTCGGGACGGCCCCCCCCAAATCACCCATCAAGTGCAAAGACAAAGAAATCCCATAATTCTAATCAATATCACCTTGAGCCTTCTTTTGATCTTTGGCTGGTTAACCCCCTCTTCTGCAAATCCAGACGTCGAAGTCTTTTCCTCCCAAGAAGAATGCGAGAGAACAACCCACGACCCATGTGTCTTCTTCATGTGCGAGCCTATCTCTGGCGGAACCTTTGAGGAAGTCTGTGGCGATTTTAAGAAAGGTAAGGGCTGGATTTCTGATCGGCAGTATAAAGCTATCCTTTGTCAAAAGTATCAAGGGCCTGCCTGTAATGATTTCAGAGGTCAACAGCTTGATGACCATCCAGCTCACCCCTTGCGAAGGAAGTTAAAGCTGGAGAGAGAATCATTGTCATGGAGCGAAACACCCCAGTGGCCGATCTTGTACCCCATCATGAAAACGTCAGTCGCCCAGGCTGGAAAAGGACAATTGATAAGACAGAAATTAAAGGAGAACCCCTTTCTGAAACTGTCATCAAAAACCGCCGATAGGAAAATGATTAACCCCCGAAATTCCCCTTGCGAACCGAGTTCTTCCATAATAGAATAAACTTCCCTTAAACACATTCCATTGGCAAAACAAGCGCCGCATAGATGCCTCTACGGCGTAAAGTTATACTAAAAGGAACCCCATCATGGCCGAACCCAACAAGTATACCCCGGAGCTAGAAGATATTGAGATCAAGGAATGGCTGAGCTCCCTGGATTATGTCCTGGAGCATGGCACGCCCGAACGGGCCCAGCACCTCCTGCAGCAGCTCCAGATCCGGGCCCAGGCGGCCGGGATCACCATCCCCTTCTCTGTCAATACGCCCTACGTCAATACGATCCCAATTGAAAAGCAGCCGCCTTTCCCGGGAAACCGGGAAATCGAACGCCGCATCAAAAGCATTGTCCGCTGGAACGCCATGGCCATGGTGGTGAGGGCCAACAAAAACGAAGCGGGCATCGGCGGCCATATCTCCACCTACGCCTCTGCGGCCACGCTCTTTGAAATCGGTTTTAACCATTTCTTCCGCGCCCGAACCGATCGAGGAAGCGGCGACATGGTTTACTTCCAAGGCCACGCCTCTCCCGGTGTCTATGCCCGCGCCTTTCTGGAAGGACGTCTCACCCTGGAGCAACTGGAGAATTTCCGCCGCGAGCTGCGCCCGGGCGGCGGGCTTTCCTCGTATCCGCATCCCTGGCTTATGCCCAATTTCTGGCAGTCTCCCTCCGTCTCTATGGGTCTAGCCCCCATTATGGGACTCTACCAGGCCCGCTTCAACCGTTATCTGGAGGACCGCGGCCTAAAACCCAAAGACGATTATAAGATCTGGGTTTTCATGGGAGACGGCGAATGCGATGAACCCGAATCCCTAGGCGCCATCACTATGGCCTCGCGCGAAAAACTCGACAATCTTATCTTTGTCATCAACTGCAATCTGCAAAGGCTCGATGGGCCGGTGAGGGGAAACGGCAAAATCATTCAGGAACTTGAGGCCCTGTTTCGCGGGGCCCAGTGGAATGTGCTCAAGGTCATATGGGGATCGAACTGGGACCCTCTCCTGGCCAAGGACGCCGAAGGCCTCTTGGCCAAACGCATGGGCGAGGTCGTGGATGGCCAGTATCAAAAATACACGGTAGAATCCGGAGAGTATATCCGTAAAAATTTCTTTGGGAGCGATCCCCGTTTGATGGAGATGGCCAGGCATCTCTCTGACGAACAAATCCGCCGAATGCGCCGGGGCGGCCATGACCCCGAGAAAGTGTACGCCGCCTACAAGGCCGCCGTGGAATTTAAGGGTGCTCCCAGTG
>CAZUJQ010000139.1:0-4799 GCA_964620805.1 uncultured Planctomycetales bacterium
CGAGAACTACCTGAAAATACGGCCCAAAAGCCCGAAAAAGTGCCAAACTCAAGTCCTTATTTTGCGTTAGCCGGGCTGGTTTTAGAACCCATCTATGACGATAAAAATCAGATCGTGGATTTCGAGAATCACGGGTGGGTTTGTAGCGAGGGGAAATGCCAGGGAAATTTTGCCCTGGTTTATGTGGGAGAGAAACTCTATCTGGGAACAATTCCCAAAGAGCTGGCCGACCGGGCGCCTCCGGGTTCTTTAACCACTTCTCCCGTGGCTCCCACAACCTCCCTTCCTGGCGCTCTGCCCGTTCCTGCTCCTTTGCCCGCCCCCGCTCTGCCGCCGACCCCTCTGCTTTTCTCCCAGGCCCAGCAGGAAGATTCTTTCTTAAACTTGGTCTTTGATACGAACGGCATGATCAAGGGTTTCGGCATTCATGGGTTCTTAAGGCCCAGCGACTCTCCGCTGGTCACCAATTCGGTCTTAATGCAGAGGCTTGCCGGAGACAAGCGCAGGGGACAGATGGCCGATGGGCCGACCATCACGGCCTTCGGATTCCCCGATCCCGGGGCCTGGCAGCACAACCCTGCGTTGGGGCTTTTGGTCCTCCAGGAGCCTTTCAATCAGATCGTGATCGACACCGCCAAATCCCCGGACATGTCGCCGGTCATCGGGATCGGCAGCGTCCTTTATTCTGCGCCCGGGGGCGGGGTGAATCCGTTGAATCCTCCCATTTACGACGAAGAAGGGAATCTGCTGGGCAAAGGACAAAGAGAAGAGGACAGCGTGATTTCGATCACCAAAGATGCCGATGGAGAGCCGGAAATCAGGCGCCATTTTGGTTTGCATGGCAAACAGGCCTCCTCCAGCTTTCTGGCCGATAAGAAAGGAATGACGATCAAGGTCCTCTTGTATCATAAAGATGGAAGACCCGTTCTCGAGGGCCAGGGGGACAGGGGCATGTTCGGGACGGTTAATGTCGAGATTTCTCATGTCGCCGGCAAGGAGGACAACGTAAAACGATTCCTCTGGCATTTGGACCGCGGCTGGCGCAGCCTCGATGGGAAAGACGGCCCCCTGGAAGATGCCTACCTGTGGGTGAAGACCGAAACCAGCGGCGATTTGAACAAGTATGCCCATCTCCTGGCCAGGCTGCCGGGGTTGTCGTCTTATTTTAAACAGCAGGGAAATGATTGGGTCCTGGATGAAGATAAATTAGAAGAAGTCTTAAATAAGAGTCCCCAGCTCGCCGGCAAGAAGATTTTTCTTGTCAAAGGAAAATCCGGAGAAGAAGCAAGCGACGAGGAAGGGACCCCAGGCCAGGGTTCCAAAGGACCCAAAATCGTGGCCTCGGCGACTTTCAGGATAGGTAGTCACTGTGAAGGTGGACAGATCTGCGTTAATCCCAACGCCCAAGAGGCCCAATACAATGCCTTTGCCTGGATGAAGTTTATCCTGCCATTGACGATGCGGATGATCTCGGATGCCGAGAAAACCGGAGAATTGAATAAACCTTTTATCATTTCCGGGACCGACGGAAGCGCCGGCCTGAGCCCCAAAGATTTCCGGCTGGGAAAGCCAGGGGAGCTGGTTGTGCTTTATTCGCTCGAGGCTTTAAAAAGAGAGGTCCAAGCCCAGGAAGGCTCTGCTCCTGAGAATAAAAAGCCTGAAGAGGCCTCGGACGGCAAAGAAAAATCCGAAGACCGCGCCATCCGCGCCCGGGGCGAAACCGGTGTCACGGGGATTGTCAATGGCTTTGTGAGCGCAATTACAGGTTCCACGGGCTGGATTATGGGCGCGGGAGAGAATTTTTATCCTTTGGCCTACAATGTGAAGGAGGGTCAGCTAACGATTTCCACAGATACAGGCTATACAACATTGTCCAGTGGAGGGGTCCAATTAAAGGACGGCTTGACTCTAAGAAAAGGGGGGTATATCGACTGGGAGGCCAAACGCAAGGTCATAGGAGGGCTGAATGACAAAGGTCAGCTCGTCTTGAGCGCGGATTCGGGCAGTATTTACGGCCAGGAAATCTGGCGGTTCATAGATAAAGAGGGTCGGGTGCAGAAAAACTTTTTGATCATCCTTGACGCCTCAACGATAACCCATAGAGCCGGCTTCGGCATCGGAGACGATCGCAAGATCATCGTCAAGAAGGGAACGGAAGAAAAGGAGTACAAGGTGGAGAAGGGCCGGACGGTGCTGGCCTCTGACGAAGAAACGGTGGTCATGAAAGGGACCTCGATTGACGGCTGGGTTCGCGACCCCGACAATCTCTCTGAGCCCATCCGTGAAACCCTTTCCTTGGGTTCCCTGGTCATTGGGGAGGATGGCAGCGCGTCTTTTGTGGCGGATTCCAGGGATAATCCCAAAGGCGGAGCCTACAGCCTGAGCCGGGATTGGCGGCCTTCCCAGCCGACGAAGAAAAATGTGGATTGGGAAGCCGTTAAGAAAGCCGGGGAGTCCGGAAAAACCGATGACGAGTCCGAAAAAGAGCCGCCTCTGACGGCCGAACAGGAGAAATTGCGCCAGCAGGCCCTTTGGCAATATTCGACCAATCGTTATTTCGTCACCCTTCTCATAGGCCCCTATGCCGACGAAGTTCTTAAATTCATCAAGCCAGACTCCGAAGGCCTGACCAGGCTGGTCTTTCAGGCCTTTGCCCAGGGGGGGCTCTTGCAGCTCAATCCCTTTGCGCCAGGCTCAGTATACGTGGCGCAGAGGCGCAGTCAAAATCCTGCAAATCTCGGACAACATCCCCAGGGGTCTGACCGGTCGCATTATCTGGTCATGGGGAATGAAGTGATCATCGAAGATCAAGGCAAGGAGGTCTCAACCTATAAAGAGAAGGCCGAGGCCTACGTGACTTCTTCTTCCGGCGCCTGGCTGAGGATCGGCTCGCAGGGCGGTTTTACCTTTTCCCAAGGCTGGCAGGATCGGTTTAAGGCCTTGCTTCAAGGGTTAGGCCTGGCCTGGGATGCGGATAAAAAAGGATCTGTGTTCAAAAATCTCGATGTCGCCTGGGGCGGGATAAGAAATTCGGACGGTAAAAGAATGGTCCTGCGCGCTGCCGGCGGATGGGCCACGGGAACAGTCAAAGACCTTAAGAAAGGGGAAACCGCCTCTATTGTCGGTTTGAATGATTTGTGCAAAGGTCCTGAATGCGCTGCCGACGGAAGCAATTTCCTGGGCAATGCCCTGTCGCTTGGAAAGAAAGGCAACAAGGACAGTGTCTTCTCGCAGAAAGACGCTGTGTACTCCTCCGAGCAGAAAACAGGAGATGCCGCAAAAGCTCCGGAAGCCGAAGGAGAAAAGCCTGTCATCTCCCTTTCCCGTTCCAATAGATTCCGTTTTGAGGGCAATAAAATTTCTATGGGAGAAGGCGAATCCTACAGTCTTGCGTTGGGAGGGATCAAGCACGGGATCTTCAATGTCAATTCCACCGCTTACACCGTCGGCTTCACCGGCCTGACGAATTTCAGGGAGGATGTGAAGTATGAAGAGGGAGAACAGCCTATTCCTACGTGGGATACCTATACAATTGATGAGAAAGGAAGGGTGATCTCGCGAAGCTTCGGGATTCTGCCCACGGGGGAGGAAAAAGAGGTGGTGATTGGCGAGCGGTATTTAACTTACCCCGTTTACTATGAAGAACTCTCTTCCCATCTGGAGCATATATCCCCCTATGATGTGGCCTTTATTGAGGGGGAAAACAAGAAAGGGGCGGTTCCCTATCTAGGCGGTCAGGGGGCCCCCAGAATTTTTGTCAATGATAAAGAGGTTAAGAAAGGAATCTATGTAGCGTTGGACAAATTGGAGCATGACCCGAAAACGGGCCAACTGGTACCACGCTATAATTTTGGTGGCTTGGCCAGGGTGGGCGATCAAGTTGGGGGTTTCCTTCCTGATCCCCAGAATCTTAAGAACTTGAGATTTGTAGGCACCTCGGTTACAGGCCGTTTTCCCGTTCTTCCTTCGGATGAGACCGGAGGAGGTGCATTGGACCCTCAGAAGGTCAAGGAAGCTATGTCTTTGGCTAAATCCAACAAAGAAAGAGAGCTAAAAGAAAAACCAGAGAATAAAGGCCATTCCATTGAATTGACCCATATGACTCTTCCTCAAGCCGCAGTCGTAAAAAATGAAAAGGGCGAGTTGGAGTTTAGGTGGCCGGAGGTTTTTTACTCTGGCAAGAGGATCAAGGATCAGGCGTCTGGGGACCAGGCGGAGTCACAGGCCGCGCCCGGGACGGCATCGTTGGGGAACTCTAATGAGAAGAGGGGCCAGAACACATACTATTATCCAGACGGTTTTGCCGGTGGCGGAGGAATGTATCATCTCGGCAGCAGCGAAGGGCCAGGAGTCGCGTGGGGGGATGTATGGAATTGGCTGAAAGGAAAACCCGGTGAGGTCACCGGCAAGTGGCCGACGTTTAGTGAGGCGATGAGCTGGGCATGGGAGGGGTTGAAGCTTATAGTATTGGGACCGAATAGAAAGGCCGGGGAAGAAAAGCCCGGTGGAAAATCCGATGAGGCCGTCAGCGCTGATGTCGACAAAGGAATACTCATCTCGAAGCAAAAGGGAGATTTTATGGATGCCGCCTATTATCCAGACGGTTTTGCCGGTGGCGGAGGAATGTATCATCTCGGCAGCAGCGAAGGGCCAGGAGTCGCGTGGGGGGATGTATGGAATTGGCTGAAAGGAAAACCCGGTGAGGTCACCGGCAAGTGGCCGACGTTTAGTGAGGCGATGAGCTGGGCATGGGAGGGGTTGAAGCTTATAGTATTGGGACCGAATAGAAAGGCCGGGGA
>CAZUJQ010000140.1:0-4685 GCA_964620805.1 uncultured Planctomycetales bacterium
GAGTCAGGAAGCTCGATGGGACTTTCACCCGCTATCCTGCTCAGCTGCGAGGCACACAATTCCAACATACAAAATCCAATATTCAAATCCAAGGACAAACTCTGGGCCGGAGTTTTGGAATTTCGAAATTGGAAATTGGTCATTGTTTGCCCACCCCGGCTTTTTGGAACAATTGGCGGGCCGGGGTGATTGTATCTTGGTTATTGGTTATTTCTACGATCTCTTCTTCCCTTTACTCTTATCCTTCGGCCCAAAAACATTCGGAGCCAGATCCTTAAGCCTGGCAGTGGCCAACTCCTGGACATCCTCTCCCATAGAGAGCATCAGCACTTTGTGAGCCAGATCACGCGCATCCTTGTAGCTCACCGAGCGCACCAGTTTTTTAATCTGTAAAATGCTCGAGGCGGACATGCTGAATTCATCCAGATTGAGACCAAGGAGGATGAGGGCCAGGGACGGCTCGCTGGACATCTCGCCGCAAAGCCCCACTTGGATTTTCTCTTTATGTCCGGCATCAATGATCGATTTGATGAGACGCAAGACCCCCGGATGGCTGGGCTCATAAAGATGGGCCGTCTTCTCGTTTCCCCGGTCCACCGCGAGGGTGTATTGAATCAAATCGTTGGTTCCGATCGAAAAGAAGTCCGCTTCCTTGGCTAGGATGTCAGCGGTCAAGGCCGCGGAAGGGACCTCCACCATGACGCCCACCGGCATCTTCTCATCAAACGGGATTTTCTCATCGCGCAGGCTCTCTTTGACCTCGTCTAAAATCACATTCGCCCGTCGGAAATCCCCTATACCGGAAACCATGGGATACATCAGTTTTAAATTCCCGTGAACCGAGGCCCGCAGAATGGCCCTGAGCTGTGTCTTAAAGATATCCGGGCGTTCCATGCAAAAGCGGATGGCCCGGCAGCCCAAAAACGGATACATATCCCTAGGGATCTGGACGCTCGAGATGAATTTGTCCCCGCCCAAATCCAGGCTGCGAATGACGACGGGATGCGGGCTCATGGCCTTGGCCACAACCTTGCAGGCCTCGTATTGCTCTTCTTCGGAGGGCAAATCCATCCGATTCATATAAAAATACTCGGTGCGATACAGCCCAATCCCCGTGGCCCCGCAGCGTTTGATGGCAGGGATTTCTTCCGGGAACTCCAAGTTTGCCTGGATTAAAACCTTATGCCCGTCGGTCGTTTCCGCGGTTAAGTCCCGGATGTCATCAAAACGGTCCTTTAAAGCCTCGATGCGGCTTTGTTCGTCCCTGTAGATGGTGCGGGTGGCATCGGTGGGATTAACAATCACCAATCCCATTCGGCCGTCCACAACAATGGTATCCTGATTGCTGATCCTTAAGGTCGCGTCTTTGAGGCCCACGACCGCCGGGACCCCCAAGGATTTGGCCATGATGGCGGTGTGCGAGGTGGGGCCACCGATGTCCGTGGCAAAGGCCATGATGTTTTTATTGTACATGCTGATCGTATCCGAAGGAGACAAATCATGAGCCACAATGATCAACTCCTCGGTCAGATTCTCAAATTCGTGCAGCCTCGATTCTTCTATCAAGTTTTTCAGAATCCGACGGCCGATATCATTCACGTCTATGGTTCTTTCCCGCAGGTACTCGTCTTCCATATTCGATAAAACTTTCATATACTTTTTGAGCACTTTGGAAAGGACATATTCCGCAGAAAGCTTTTCTTTTTTAATCCCTTTGATCACTTCCTCAATAAACGCCTGATCCTGAAGGATCAAAAGATGGGCATCAAAGATCTTGGTGTGCTGGGGACTGAACTCTTCACCGAGCTTCTTTTGGATGCTGATGATCTCTTCCCTGGTTTTATTCAGCGCCTCTTCAAAGCGGGCG
This sequence comes from uncultured Planctomycetales bacterium, assembly GCA_964620805.1. Classification (GTDB taxonomy): domain Bacteria; phylum Omnitrophota; class Gorgyraeia; order Zapsychrales; family JAHFFX01; genus CAZUJQ01. The sequence goes on from CAZUJQ010000140.1 coordinate 1,868, forward strand.
ATTTCATTTTGGATTTCTTGCTCCAAAATGGCCCGGGGCGGAACGATGAAATCCTGCTTATCCAAGATAAAGGCATGGCCAGAGGCAATGCCGGGGGCGGCGGGAACCCCTTTTAAAACGATTTCATTCATTTTTGCTCAAGAATCCTTCCAATTCCTCGATGGTTTCAGCAGCATCGTCGCCCTCTGCAATAAGAGTGATCCTGCTTTTATGGTTGGCTCCCAGCATCAGAATCCCCATAATGGATTTGCCATTAACAATTTCGTTATCCTTCTTAACCGAGATAGCCGAATTGTATCGGTTGGCAATCTGGACAAAGACCGCGGCCGGGCGAGCATGGAGCCCTTGGGAGTTCATGATCGTCACTTCTTTTTCGATGCGAGGCATTTTTTGACGCTAATCTCTGGATGATCCGAATTACAATAACCAATTCCCAAACCACAAACAATTTACAATACTCAATGACCGAAATTCCAAACATTGATGAAAGCCAGCACTGCTTTGGTCATTGTGTATTGGATATTGTTTGGGATTTGTCTCTTGGAATTTGGAATTTTGACAGTGGATTTTGACAGTGTTCATAGTCAATAATCCTCACCTCTTAATCACCCTATGCGTCTCAATCAGCTTGATCAAGGCCTTGGTCAGTTTCTGGGAGTCGTGACGGACGTAATCGGTAACGCTTAAAAGGTCTGTGGCAACGACGTTATAACCCATCTCCCGGATTTTCTCAACGTCCGCTTCCACGGGATAGGAATCCTCCAGCTTATACCGATTGAGGGCATCCTGGGGAGCCACAGCATTATTGACCAAACAGGCGTTCATAATGTCTTTGTTCGTGTGCTCAAGGATGGCGCTCAAGTGGTCGCTGGCCTTAAACCCAGGGGTCTCTCCTGTCTGCGTCATCACATTACAAGCATAAATTTTAAAGGCCGAAGACTGGGCAATGGCCTCCGCCATCCCTTTAATAATCAAATTAGGAAGAATACTAGTATATAAACTTCCCGGGCCCAGGACAATGATGTCACTCTCTCTAATCGCTTCCAAGGCCTCTTGGGTGGGGACACAATCCTTAGGATTAAGAAAAAGCCTTTTAATGGGGACATTCTTTTGGGGGATTTTGGCTTCTCCTTCAATACGCGAACCATCAATATATTCTGCAACCAAATGGACATTGCTGACTGTCGAAGGGATCACCCGACCGCGGATCGCCAGGACATGGCTACACTCTTTGACCGCCTTCTCAAAATCCCCTCCGGTCACCTGAACCATGGCCGTCAGGAAAAGATTCCCGAAATTATGCCCTTTCAATTCCGAGTCCTTGGAAAACCGGAACTGAAAAAGCTCGCCCATCAAGGCCGGGGCATCCGCCAGCGCGACGAGGCAGTTGCGGATATCTCCCGGCGCTACGATATTAAATTCTTCCCTAAGCCGCCCAGAAGAACCACCGCTGTCGGCCACGGTCACAATCGCGGTGAGATTGGCCGTGTACTCCTTAAGGCCGATAAGCAAATTGGAGAGACCATGGCCTCCCCCGATCGCAATCACTTTGGGGCCGCGCTCCAGATAACGGCGCTGATAAAGGATATCCACCAGCTCGCGTTCATGCCTGGGCAAAAAAAGCGTGATCAAAGACACAATGAGCTTGCTGACACCCAGTACGATAAAAACGACCCCGCAGATGATGATCACAAACCCAAGGGCGCTGACCAAAGCGTAAGGTTGGGAGGCAAAGACCGCCCCTAAGCCGACGATAAAAACCCCCAGCAAAGAGATAAAAATCCATCTTTTGATCTTCATGCGGGGGTAAAGCCATTTAAAAAGATTGGTGGGCACTAAGCGAGCCTCCCGTCTTCCTGCGACATCAATTTCAAAATGCTTTTTTCATCCTTGGACGATTTCAGGCTCTCGCGAAAGTACTTATCCTTTAAGAGACGAGAAATGCGGGCCAAGGCCTTAAGATGCGGCCCGGCCGAATCCACGGGCGCGACCAGAAGAAAAAAGATATACGCCGGCTCCCCATCCAAGGAATCAAAATCAATCCCTTTCTTGCTGACTCCTAACCCGGCCGTTAATTTGGTGACGCTCTCACTTTTGGCGTGCGGAATGGCGATGCCCTGCCCGATGGCTGTGGATCCCAGGGCCTCTCGGGCCATAAGCATCTCAATGAGCTTGGCCTTGTTCTTTTTCTCTATCGCTCCAGCGGATAACAGTAAATCAACCAACTCTTCGATCACTTCTTTTTTATTCCCCCCTTTAAGATCAGCGGTAATGGCTTTTGGGCAAAGGAAGTCACTAATCCTCATACCATTTCCTCCTTGTCGTTGTCGATGATTTTCCTGCAGATCTTTTGATCCTTATGTCTGCTTTTTAAAATCGCCAAATTTTCTCTACGGGAACAATAAACCACATGACAAGATAAAGAATAAGGCCAAATCCTCCAAGAAGTATTAACAGTAAAAAAATAATCCTGAAAATTACCGGATCACAATGGAAATATTCTCCCAGCCCGCCGCACACGCCGGCAATCTTGCGGTCGGTCGGGGAGCGGTAGAGCCTCTTGATCTCGTCCATGGGCTTTTATGGATTTCTTATATGTTTCCGATGTTTCCAAGGTTTCCTAGGTTTCCAATGTTGCTTTATTCATTCGACATCTTTTAAGGTTGCTTGACGTTGCCTTAGGGTAACCTCAAGTAACTTTAGGGAACCTATAAAAGGCAACCACGGCAACGTTGGCAACATGGGAAACATTGGCAACTTTAAAAAAAGCGGCGGATGGGATTTGAACCCACGACATCCTCCTTGGCAAGGAGGCATT
>CAZUJQ010000141.1:0-4613 GCA_964620805.1 uncultured Planctomycetales bacterium
ACTGGTCTGACTTCCACAGACTGGTTAATCAACCCTATGGGCGTTACCAGAGAACGATCTAAATGAATTTTGACCGCATCAACAATCTCCTGTTCTGTTTGAGGGGCTCCTGATAAATAGGCTCCCAGCATATTTAAATCGCTCAAATCCCGTAGCAACATGTCGGGAGGTTCTATGGGACTTTCTCGTTCGATCAGGGGGGCTTGCTCAGATACACTTGCGGAGGATAAAGAATTTTTTGCAGGAACTTGCTCAGGACTGTGTCGATCAGGAAGTTTAATAGCCCAGGCCGGAAAGTTTAGAAGAACTAAGATGAGGCAAACAAGGGGGAATTGCCAGTTTTTTTTAGAGAAGGAACGTTTCATTTTCTTATTCTCCTTTACTTAAGTTAAGAACCTTTGTTAAAAATTTTTTTAAGTGGGCTTTTTGTGGTTCTGGCTCGCCTCGGGGCCCACGGCTTCGCCCGCCTTGCCGAGCCCGCTTCGCCGAGCGAAGCGAGGCGAGTTGGCGAGGCAGGCCGTGAGGCGAGCGAAGCCACGGGCTTGTTCAAGCTGGGACAGGCTGGCTTTTAACCCAAACCATACTGATAGAGAATCCAGTGGATGATCCGATCGCCCCAGAACAAGCTGATTAAGGCGCCCAGGGAAAGAAACGGGCCATAGGCAATGACACTTTCCTTGGTGCGCAGCTTGACAACGATCCCCACCACGGCCCCAAAGAAAGGCGCGATAAAAAATGCCAGAAGCGTGACGGGCCATCCCAGAAAAGAACCAACCATGGCTAAAAGCTTGACATCCCCTCCCCCCATCGACTCTTTCTTAAAAAGGGAATCCCCCAAAAGGCCCATGAGATAAATCGTCCCTCCACCCACCACGACGCCCATGAAAGACCTCGCCAGAGAAACTCCGATCGAAGGAGCGTTATGAAGGTGCGGGAAAATGATACTAAAACCTAAGCCCGCCACAATCCCGCCAACACTGATCTCATCGGGGATAATGCGATGCTCTAGATCAATAAAGGTGGCCACAATCAAACCCGAGGCCAAAACCCAATAAGGGATCAAAAGAAGTGTCTTGCCGAAATATAAATACAATCCCAAAAACAAAAGGGCCGTGGTGAGCTCCACGACGAAATATCTCAACGAGATCCTTTTCTGGCAGAACCGGCAGCGGCCCTTCAGAATCCAATAACTCACCAGAGGAATATTGTCGTACCAGGGAATGACGGTCTGACAATGAACACAATGGGAACGGGGCCTCACAAGGGATTTGCCATGCGCAAGACGTACGATGCAGACATTCAGGAAGCTCCCGACAATCGCCCCGAGGACAAAGACTAAAATTCGGATAAGGGTCTCTTCCGTTTGGATCATGCCTCCTGCCACCTCATGAGTTTTTGGCGCATTTTGTTTTTGACCTTGTTATCCAATTCGGCATCCGCCCAGTGTTGGAAGGACAAAACCCCCTGATAAAAAAGCATGCCCAGCCCATTGGCGGTTTGTGCCCCTTTGCACCGGGCGCATCGCAGCAATGGTGTTTGGGGAGGATTATAAATCACATCATAAACAAAAAGATGGCCGTGGATCAGCTCTTCGGTGACCAAACAGGGGTCGTCCTCTTTTAATCCTAAAGGGGTCGTGTTGATCAGAAGATCCGCGAGCTCTACGTTCAAGTCTTCGATCGTGGAAACCGGTTGGACAATGCTCAAATCCAGTCTTTTTCTTAGATCCTGAATCAGATTTTCAGTTTTCTCCCGATGCCGATTATAAACCAGAATCGAATGGGGCCGCTCGGGGATCAGGCACAAGACCGAAATGATGGACCGGGCTGTCCCTCCGGCGCCCAGGATAGCAATCCTTTTGTCCTGAGTCTTCACACCCAGTTCGGTCAAATGCGCTAAAAACCCGGGGCCATCCGTGTTGAATCCCCGAAAGGCCCGATCCCTGGAGATCACAATGGTGTTGACGGCCATGGCCCTCTCGGCATACGGGCTTAAGGAATCCATGTAGGGGATCACTTCTTCTTTATAGGGGACTGTGACATTGAGCCCGAAGATAGGGCTGGATTTCTGCTTCAAATCCGAGAAGAAATCCGCAAGCTCCTCTTTCTTGAGAGGGAAAAGTTTGTATTCGGCATTGACTTTGAGCTCTTCAAACGCTGTATTGTGCAGCAAAGGAGAAAGGCTGTGCTCGATGGGATACCCGATGATCCCATAGACGGCTTTCGGGCTGATCACTGCACATCCCCTTGGGGAAGATCTTCCGAAGAACCCGGCAAGGCTCGCAGGTCAGGAGAGAGGGCTTTATTGACCGCATTGACATAGGCCTTGGCCGAGGCCTCCAGGATGTCGGTGGAGGCGCCTTGCGCGATCACTTTCTTGCCTTTGAAATTCACCTTCACGGTGACCTCGCCTAAGGCATCCTTGCCCCGGGTCACCGATTGAATAGAATAGTCCAAGAGTTCCCCGCGGATTCTGGTAATCGCATCGATCGCCTTATAACAGGCATCGACCGGTCCGTCTCCGGAGGCCCGGCTTTTATGGGTCTTTCCCTTGGATTCCAAGACGACCTCGGCCTGGGGCTTGGTCTTGGTCCCGCTTCGAGTCGTCAAGCTCAAAAGCGTCCAGACCCTCTTGACCGGTTTGACCTCATCTTCCACGATGGCCAAGAGATCCTCCTCGAAGACTTGCTTCTTTTTATCCGCCACATTCTTAAAACGGCTAAAAGCGCGCTCCAGCTCCTCGTCTTTGAGCTCAATCCCGAGGCTCTTTAAACGGACCTTGAACGCATGCCGCCCCGAATGTTTTCCCAGGACCAGACCGGTTTCCATAAAACCCACATCCTCGGGGTGCATGATCTCATAGGTGGATCGTTCTTTTAAGATCCCATCCTGGTGAATGCCGGCCTCGTGACGGAAGGCATTGGCCCCCACGATCGCCTTGTTGGGCGCCACGACAAAACCGGTGAGCTTGGCTACGAGCCGGGAAATCCTACAGATCTCCGGCGTGTGGATCCCTGTCGTGCATCCATAGATATCAGGCCGGGTCTTTAAGGCCATAACAATCTCTTCCATAGAGGCATTCCCCGCGCGCTCCCCGATACCGTTTACGGTGCATTCCACCTGCCGGGCGCCGTTTTGCACCGCCGAAAGCGAATTGGCCACACCCAATCCCAGATCATCATGGCAATGAACCGAGATGACCGCCTGATGGATGTTGGGGACGTGATTGCGGATATCCGCGATCAACCGGCCGTATTCGGTCGGCGTGCTATAGCCCACGGTGTCCGGGATGTTCACGGTGGTGGCACCAGCCTCAATGACCGCCTCCAGAATCCGGTAGAGAAATTCTTTTTCGCTGCGGGAGGCGTCTTCCGGAGAGAATTCGATGTCTGACATTTTCTTTTTGGCGTATTTCACCGCCTCCACCGCCATCTGGAGGATCTCCTCCGGGGTCTTTTTGAATTTATACTGCAGATGAATTTTGGAGGTCGCCAAAAAGACATGAATGCGGGGATGCAGGGCGTCTTTGATGGCCTCGTAAGCGGCATCAATATCTTCTTTGATGGAACGGGCCAGACCGCAGATCACGGCCCCCTTGATATGCTGGGCAACCGTCTTGACGGAATTAAAATCTCCCTGGGAGATGACCGGAAAGCCGGCCTCAATAATATCCACCCCCAAGCGCTCCAGGGCATAGGCGATCTCCAGCTTTTCTGTCTCGTTCATGCTGGCGCCTGGCGCCTGCTCGCCGTCGCGCAGGGTGGTGTCGAAGATGAGGACTCGGTCAAATGTACTCATTGTTTTTTCCTAATCAGCATATGGCTTAGGGCAAAGAGCATAGAGCCTAGGGTAATTAAACCCTATGCCCTTAGCCCTACGCCCTATGCTCATGGAGTTTTAGCTCGTCACTTCCCTGAAACTCGCCAATCCTCCCCCTCACAAACCCCATTGACAAATACGCCTCCCCGATGCCATGATCATTCGCGTACGAATAAATCTGAATCTGGTCCAAGGCCGACCCAGGGATATGCCGTCTTTTCTCGCCGGTCATCCGCAGATTAAGACCCTTTCGCTGGAGACTCACCGGTTCAATGCCGAACAACTGGACAAAACTCTTTAAGGAGGCCTCGGAATATCCCCACTTGTGATTGCCGAAATGGCCCAGATAAACCTCGGAGCGCCACATATTTTCCCCGAAGATGAAATCCACAAAATGATCATAGCCGAACTTGAAATACCGATAAAGGATTTTTTTAAAGTTGGGCACCTGCACGGTGATGAGCCCGCCGATTTTTAAGACCCTCGCCCAATCGCCAAAGACCACATAGCGCAGATACTTATCGAAATGCTCCAGGAGGTCTTCCGCCAGAACCTCATCCACGGTTTGATCGTCATAAGGCAGCGGGCGGCTTATGTCGTGCACCACATCCGGATTAAAGCCTTTGACCGAATCAATATTGATCCAGCCCTCGAGCTTGTTGGTCCCGCAGCCCAAGTGGAGCCTAAGAGGCGAAAGGGATTTGGCGTTGATGGAAGGATCACCCATCACATTTTATGTTTTTTCTTGAGTTTGGCACTTTTTCGGGCTTTTGGGCCGTATTTTCAGGTAGTTCT
>CAZUJQ010000142.1:0-1846 GCA_964620805.1 uncultured Planctomycetales bacterium
AATAGAGGAGCGTTCCCAATACGGTTTCAGGATGGGTTTGTGAGACGCTTTCCACCACTTGATTTGCCATGTCCACTTCTCCCCGCTTCTTTGCCAGCCCAAAGTCGATCAGAGAGATCTTACCCATTGGACTTATGATCACGTTTGCCGGTTTAATATCGCGATGCACTATAATACCGAGTTTGTGTTGCTGCTCAATTTCTCTTGCGATGTCAATGGCCGTTTGGACACATTTTAAAATGTGTTGCGACCAGGCAATTTTACCTTCTTCGGATTCAATCGTGTTGATATCGGAAACCGGATGCTCTTCAAAATATTCAGACAGATCGACCCCCTCGAGGTAATGCATAATAAGACCCACAATGTTTCCCGATGATTCGTCCACAACGTCCCCCGTCCATCGACCATTGGCCTGAAGAACGTGCCTCTCCACCTCTACGCGTCGTTGAGATTGTTCCTCGGTAATGACAATAGGGAGCTGTTTGACGGTCTTGATCAAGACATGGTCTGGTTTCCGGGTAACCTTGAAGGAAGGTCCCTCCGGCCTTTTTTCCGTGGGTGTAGAATCCGTTTGCGGGTAAATCACCTCAGCCAGGATGATATCTCCAAAATGCCCGGGCCGTCTCTCCAAGACCTTGTATTTTCCTCTCAGGGCGTTTTCGAGTTCGGCACGCAGTCCTAGAGGAGTGGCTCTGTGCAAATGATTGAGCAGGTTTTGATCGTCGGGATGGAGTTTTTGGTTCATTACCTCGAGTGCATCAATCAGCCGCTGTGGTTGATTCACGCCCGCAGCCAATAAACGCTCCGTGGCCGCGACCACAAAATTCCTCCAGAGCCCTTTCTGCAAAGCCCCTTTGGCTCCGACGGCCGTGTCCATGTTCGTCGCCTTAACAAGGTAAGGAGAAAGAAGCCGGTGGGCTACTAAGGGGGCCAGAAGAATTTCGAGGAGGTGGTCATCTGCCAATTGCCGGTTGCCTTTCAATTCTTGCAGAATGGAGGGGTTGATGGAGATGCGGATTTCTTGGCCTTCGGCTGGCCCCTGAATCAAGAAGGCCCCCGCCTCCGAAGCAATCATCACCGAGTCGTGAGCCAATTGATCGATCGCACTTTCAAGACTGAATTGAATCTCTCCCGATAAACCCAACACAGTCGTTGGCGGCCTCTCCCGGAGCTCATCAAAAATGGCCACAAGGGCATTTTGCAGCGGTGTGACGGTCTCCTCCCCGCTCAAAACAGTCTCTCGAATGGTATCCGCTAAATTTTTGGCCAAAGTCGCCGGTTCCATCCCTGACTCAATGGAGACCTTTTGAACCCTTCTCATTTCGCTGCGGCCTACCACAGAATCGTTTTCCAAAGGGTCACCCCGCGAAGCTCGATCAAGAAGCAATTCAATTCCACGTCTTCCCGTTTCGCTGACGAAGCGATTTTTCAGCGCCACGGAAGAGCGGGAGAGAGGCGGGGGACGGAATTCCACCGGAGGAGGCCTCTCAGCGAGGAGGCGCCAGTAATTATCCTCCCCCTCGTGCCCCGTGATTTTCGGCGTGATGACTACAAAGGGAATTTCTCTTTCTCTCAATCTTTTCAAGATTTTCCCGCTGTGAAACCCGCCCGAAACAAAAAAAGTTTTAGGGGCGGGATTTTCCCGGCTCAAGGCGGCCAGATGGCGCGCAAGGATCCCGTCGCGGCGCCTCGCCAGGCGGTAAAATTCAAGCGCGGTTTGGGCGGCCTCCTTGAGAGTTTTTAATTCCGTCTTCTTGAATCGGAGGCGGTGGGGGAGAAGGATGAAAGTGTAGGTCTGGATTTTTTTACGCAGGCCTTCGAGGCGGAACAGGGCAGGGCCTGTGAG
>CAZUJQ010000142.1:1856-2161 GCA_964620805.1 uncultured Planctomycetales bacterium
CCGGCGTAGTCCTCCTGGACGAGTGAGAAGTTCAATAATCTCTCATAAAATTTTATGGTGCGGTCGATTCGATAGGCTTCGCGGGCCTCGCGGTAATCCAGACACTTCCTCCAGAGCCGGTCTTCCAACCTCCTGACTTTTCTAAAAAGGGACTCGGCCCGGAGATTGCGGGGAAAATACAATTCGTTTTTCCACGCATTCAGAAAGCGGCGGTCTTTTTTTGGGACCCCGCGCCGCTCAGCCAGTTCTCTCAAGGCCCGCGCCTTTTTCAGCACGAGGATGGCCGCGAGCGGCGCCCCGAGCGG
>CAZUJQ010000142.1:2171-4588 GCA_964620805.1 uncultured Planctomycetales bacterium
TTTTTCAGGAAGAGGTGGCTTTCCTTTAAGAAAGTTTCCGAAATTTGGTCGAGGCGTTTCAGGTCACTGTCATAAATTCTTTTCTTTAGAATTTGATTGATCTGCCCAAGTTTTATGAGGACCGGTTCCGCCTCTTTCTTGAACCTCAGATAATCCCTGTAACTTTGGCGGTTTTTCTCAGCCAGTCGCCCCGAATCCACTCCAAAGAGACGGGCCTGGGGATTGAGAAGCGAGGCGTAATAGTCCGCTCCGCCGAGCTCTCCCCGGTGGAGAAGGTATTCGGCCACTAATTTTTTTGCCCGTTCATTCGGATGGGCCGACAAGATTCTGTGGTCGATTTCCCCAAACCGGGTCCCCTCCAGACCGATCCAGGGTTGTTGGATCCCCGCTTGAAGCGACAGGGTATGAAGGATTTCAGCAATGTTCTTCTGCGCCGAGATATTCCCGTGCGCATCCCGAACATAGATGATTAATTTTTGATTCGGGTCGGCTATCAGAGACAGAGCGCTCGCGCCGGGGTTGCCCGGCGCGAAGACATCCACCGAAAGGGCGAAATCTTCTAGGGGAAGCGGGGAGGCCGGGGCACGTAAGAGGGGATCCTGGGAGGCGTGGGCGGTCCGCGGCGGGAGGAACGGGGCAAATTGGTGGAAGCACCAAAAAATGAGGGTGCCCCATGCCGTTTTCCGAATGCGTCCGCGGAAACAATCGCTAAGGGTGTGTCGCCTTAACATGAACTTATTTTAAGATCTTAGGTTGATGGTAATTTTTTTACAGTTCACGTCACTACTGTCCGGTTATAACTAAAGCAGAATCAGCTGGTTCGGTGATTCGATTTCTTGATTTTGAAGCTCGAATCCCGCAAGTACTTGATAAATCGGGACTTTCTCGAAAAGCGTAAGGCTCAAGATTTGCAGGATTTCGCCCAGACTGCGCTCGATTTTGAGTTCTTTCTTGAGGATGGCCACCAAGACGTAAATCGAGACGGCGATCCAGATTTGGGTCTTCACCGCGTTCTCGGCGGTTCCGTAAAAGGCCTTGATCCGGAGATATTGCTTGATCCATTTGAAGAAAAGCTCCACCCGCCAGCGGCATCGGTAAAGCTCGGCGATGATGAGAGCAGGAAGGATAAAGTTGTTGGTAAGGAAAATCAAATGCTTCTTCGTTTCGCGATCGAAGTACCGGACCCGCCTCAAGGGATCGGGGTAGTCTTGAGAGGTCTTGGGCCCCTTGAGCCGGATGGTTTGATCGGAGCGCACACCCGTTGCTTGGTCGACTTGGCGCCAGTTGACCCGTGCGTAATCGAGATTGCTTTTGGCTCGGACGAGAAAGAAAGCCAGGCTTTGGGTAAACCGGTAAAGCCTTGCAAAGTCGACGTAACCCCGGTCCAAGATGTAGAAGGCGCCCGCTTCGAGAACGAGTTCGTCCAAGAGCTTGACATCGTGGATCTTCCCGTGGGTAATCGCGATAAAACAAGGGATATTGCCCCTCAAATCCATCAGGGTATGGAGCTTCACGGCGGCCTTGGTCTTCCTGAAGCGCGCCCAGGGGAAAAGCGTAAGACACAAATCGATCGTCGTCGAATCGAAGGCGTAGGCGGTCTCCTCGAGGCTCAATCCGAAATCTTCTTCGGCGTAGAGCCTTCGGGCGATTCCGATCAGGACCTGGGCGAAATCGCGATAGATCCGCCAGTCCCTCGTCTCGTTGGCATCGGCCAGGGTGCTTCGGGAGACTCGGGCCCGGATTCCCACGTGATAGAGTTTGACCTGGAAGGTCCGAAGACAAGTCTCGATATCCCGGAGGCTTTCCCGGTACGTGAGCTGAGCGAATGCCATACACAGGAATTGATCGAGACAAGAAAACCTCCGGACCTTGTAAGAACCCCGATAGCGGTGGACACATTTTCTGAATTCGTGAAGAGGAAGAAAATCCAAGAGCTGACTGAATACGGTCCGTCCTCTGTTCATAGGCCATTGCCTCCTGTCGAATGCAATGGCCCAAGTGTAGCTTGGCGTTGAAATCGATTAAGGACATTTTTAGATACAACCTCTTGTTTCTTTGTAAGTTACACATCATGAGCATTCAAACAACCGGACAGTAGTGTGATTAAATAGTTAATCTATTTAACTATTAGGTTGCTGAATCATACCCGCCTCCCTCTCAAATTGCAAGCGTGGCACGCGGGCGCCCGCGTGCGCGCGGGCGGTGTGTTATACTACCGTCTTTCTAACAGGCTAAACGAGATGGACTCCGCCAAGCAGACGTTGGAACGGGCCCTTGCCCTGGAACGGCAGGCCCACGAACTCCGCTCCCAAGGTAAAACCGAAGAGGCCTTCACGGCCTATGACGAGGCGGCCGGCCTTTACCAGGTCCTCAAGGAACATCTGAAGGCGGCAGTCTGTTTTGCCTCGGCCGCCACC
>CAZUJQ010000143.1:0-245 GCA_964620805.1 uncultured Planctomycetales bacterium
GCACTGGTTGAGCAATGTCACCTCACCAGTATTGATAAATTGTTGACGCTCTTGCCGGTGAAGTGGAAGCTTACAACTCGCGGGATGCGCATCGCTTCGCTCGCGCATCCCGCGAGGAGCCATGAGAGCGGATAAGAGTCTGTTTAAAATCTGAAAAGACCTGGGAAATCAGGAAGAAATTGCCAAGACGCATCCTGATGTGTTCGAGTACTTATTTGTATATTCACACTCAAACTTCAACCAGG
>CAZUJQ010000143.1:255-4570 GCA_964620805.1 uncultured Planctomycetales bacterium
TGCCTTGGATGGCCCAATCTACTGCAATGGAACTTTGCTGTCTCTTGAAAATTCCGGCTCGCCTGAAAAATGTAGTCTCCGGCTACCTGCTCTCACTGGCGCTCAGTGCTCCAAAGCATACCCAGGACTTTGCGGCTCAGGTAAGCGGCGCTGCTCAGCTAAATTGACCCGCCTTTGCTCAGATAGAATGACCCAGCGAACGGATGTTATGTCAGCACCGATTGATCGGAAGACGTCGATGAGAAACGCCGATGAGGCTATATCTCACCAATGCCAGTTCACGGTTTTTCGATATGGGGTAAAGCAACAGAGCAGAGGCTAGTCTGACTTACGAGGAGCTGGAATGGATTCGCGGAGGTCCACACACTTGCTCATGTTGACTAGTTGGCTGTTTTCGGTGAGTCGACTTACCAATGCCGCCGTGAGGTGGTTGTTTTTCAGGAACCCGGCCCAATCCTTGAAGCCGAGTTGCGTTGTGATGATCGTCGTGGCTTTCTTGTGCCGACGCTTCATGAGCGTGAAAAAGAGCCCGGCTTGGTTCGGGTCGATCTCTATGTAGCCAATCTCGTCCACGCAGAGGACTTCATAGGATTCGAATTTTTTGAGGACCTTTTTCTCAGAGTGATCAGCTGATGAGCTGTAGAGCTCTGACAGAAGATCCGGGAATGTGATGAATCGGCCATTTGCTCCATGATTAATTGCGTGGATCAGAAGCGCAGTGGCTAACCCGCTTTTTCCCACTCCTGTGGGACCAATGAAGATTAGGTTCTGTTTTTTTCTGAGATAGTCCATAGAATCGAACAAATCGAGGATCTTCTTCTTGGATATTCCCGTCTGCCGATCGAACGGATAGGTGTCGATCAGGTATGGCTCCTCTATCTGGCCTCGCCTCAGCCTCTGTAGCCGTGCCCGTTCTTTTCTGGCGTAGTACTCACGCTCGATGACCTGTTTCATCAAAGCTGTATACGAAGGTGTTTTGGCCTTCGCCTGATTCATCAGCTCATCCCAATTTGAGAGAAGCTCGATGAGCCTGAGATATTTCAGCTTCTCCTCAAGATCCTTGTCCATTTGCTCCTCCTTCGTCTGACTCATCATCACCCCTCCAGAGCGCGTCGTATTTTTCGAGGTCAGGCAGATCCATGAGCGCCCCCTCTCGGTAGATGTCGCGTTTCTGGAGTTCCTCATCGAGATCAAGCTCCAAGCTATCGAACTCCACGCTGTGATCGCGAAGCAGCGCCCAGGCAATGCGTTCGATCGTGTCCGAATCGGTGATCCGGTATCGATGGGCACGGGAGACGGCCTGGATCAGAATCGGCGGGGTAAGCTTCTGTGACAGGCGAAAGAGCCTGCGGATCTGCTGATACCGTCGGCTTGATGACTGAGGCGACTTTGATAGAAACTCTAGGTACTGGGCGATCTCTGGAGCCATCCCCCTCAGTCTTTTTTCCTCGACTTCGGTCGGACGCTTGCAGTTTTTGGGAGTATGTCTGATTTCAGGCACCCCGGGCGGACGCAAACGCTCGTTCTTCACTCCAAAGGCTGGAAGTGAATACTCCGCAAGCTCCTCTCGTCCTCGAAGAACTCGGATTTTATTCGAATACTGCAGGACTCGAACCTTACCGCGTCCGCTCCCCGGGACCCAATAGTAGTTTCCATCAAAGGCGGCATAGCCGTACTGATCTGTTTCGCGCTCATGCTCCAAGATCGGAGGTGAGACGAACGACGGGATCTTCTTGAGATAGGCCTTCTCGAACTCAAAAAGCTGTACGGGAATCAGCTTCGTTTTGTCGTGCGGCCTCAGAGGGATTCTCTGTGTCGCCCATTCAAAGGCTTGTTGGTTTAGATCCTCGATACTCTCGAACTTTCGACCAGGAAAGAAATTGGTTTCGACAAACCAAAATCCCGACTCGATCCCGCCCTTTCTATCCGAATGTCCGATGAAGTGCGCTTCCCAGACGAACTCCTTGGAGTATTGCTTGGCGAAGCTCTCCATCTCTGGAACCATCACTGCATCCGGCCCAGTCCCCCTCAGAACGGCCAGATTGGTGTTGTCGATGATGCACTTTCCAGCGGTGTATCCAAAGTGCGTGAGTGCTTCGTGAAAGAAGCATTTCATCCGGAATCGGTTGAAGGAGGGATAGAACTTCAGATACCGCATCTTACTGTAGCGAAGGTACAGGGAGCTACCGATCACCCTCATCTTGTCGCTTCCAACGTCGATCTCATACGGAGAAGTGTCATGTTGCATCTCTTGGCCTGGCTGATCCGGAACTTTGGCGTCGCGCCGGTCTTTCTTGAGATCCACGCCAAGGCCCATGCTCCTCACCAACCGGACCAGAGTCGAGTATCCGATCCTGACATCGTTTTCCTCTGTCAGCTTCTCGTGCATCCTTTGAACATAGCCCTGGCAATCCTTGTAAAGCTCAGCGATCAGCGTGGGATCGACGTGTTTGGCGTCTTTTCTGTGGATTTTGATCGAATCGCCACCTTTTCGGATGATCTGCTTGATGCTGTTGCGAGATAAATTGAGATTTCTGGCGATTCTTCGGATGCTCATTCCTTCCTGGTGAAGAAAGAAAACGGCCTTACGCTTGTCGGATTCGATCATAAAAACCCCTCAAAACTGTCGAGAATCGACCGATTCTTTCTAGAATACTTTCCGCGAGTAATTCCGCCTGGGCCAGGAACGACGGATTTTTGCTCTCTGGATGACTCAGCTTCAGATAAAGCCTGGCCATGCACCCCTGTAGAATCTCCAGATCCCGCAAGTTCTTTTTCTCCACCTCCGTTAATGCCGCGACGTCCGCAGCATCGTCCCGCTGCCTCTGGTCCTTCAATTTCTGAAGACACCAACCGACATCCCCGTTCTTGAGCTGGCTCTTGATGGAATCACCTCCCCGGAAGTAGGCGTTCGATAAAAGCTCGATATCTCGCGTCGACAGCCCGCGCCCCGAAGTCAATGAGACGAACTCATCTACCTCACTTTTTGACGCAACCCCCGTTACGCGCATGAACGGATGCAATGTATAAAAATACGAATAGAACGGGAAATTCCCCGCAAGAATGGTTTTCGCAGTCGCATCGCTCATTTCTGACCGGGCCTTGATCCTGACCAGTACCCATGCCTTGCTCCTTTCCAGGCGCTTGGCGATCTCCGCGACTGAAAGCCCGTGAACGCTTTTAAGCTCTTCGACGAATGCAGACTGCTCCAGCATGGTCAACGCTTTTGTATTGGATACTTTGAGGAGAGATAGGATTGCGGCTACCTCGTCGTCACTGACGGAAACAAACGGTATCGATCCCATTCCTATCTTCACCGCGCATCGGAATCGTTTGAACCCATCGAGCAGGATCGCATCTCCGGTGGACGAAAGAACCCCCTGCAAAGGCTCCTCAATTCCTCTCTCCATGATCGAAAGTAAAAGCTGTTTCTCCCGGCTCGCAGACCTTTGCCGATGCTCCTCGTGCTTTCGATTCACTTTCGCGACTTCAACTTCGATTTTCATCTCATCCGTCCTGCCTGAGCACTTTGAGGCTCAGTCATCACGGATATAGTGCATATCGTCGCAACAATCACGGCCCCGCTGTCTCACTTTCGTGCGGATCTTCATCAGAAGATCTTTCAGTTGGGAGGCATTCATGAGAATCCCGTCCACGAGGAGGATGATCCACTGGTAATAGCTCAGCAGACCGAATACACGTTGATTACTGATCGCATCGTCGTTTTTTTGACGGATTTTTTCGTGGGCTGATTTCAGACTGCGGCGTCGATTGATTTCTGCTTTTTTCTTTCGCCCTTTTTCCGTCTGGCGGTAGGCCGCCGCACGTTTAGAGGCCCCCTGCGACTCGTGTCGCTTACGACATCCAGTGGGGCATCTCATATCCGTACGACCACGGTTCCTTATCGCAGTCAGAAAGCGGATTCCGCAGTCTCGGCATTGAGCAAGCCACACCTCTGATGGGTGCGCTCGGTGGATGGACCTCAGGTTGTGGTAATAATCAACCGTCAGCCCCCGACAACTGTCGTCGCGAAACCACCCCGGCTCAAAAGTATTCGCCTCGCTCAATGCCTCTATCTGAAAATGATTTTTTCACTTAAGCTGTAGATCTTTTCGTACATATCCCCATTGTGACATAGGGATGGTCCCTGTGCTTGCAATGGGGATTTTCTTTCACCCAAGCACGGGGTGGGTCATTCTATCTGAGCAAAGGCGGGTCAATTTAGCTGAGCAGCGCCGGCTTGAGCGAGTGCCTGGAAGAATCGCAGCGGGAAAGCGTTATCGTTACGAACCACGGCAAGCCTCAGTGCGTCGTT
>CAZUJQ010000144.1:0-4561 GCA_964620805.1 uncultured Planctomycetales bacterium
ACCATCGAAAGGTCGATGACTCTGTTCTCAAAGCCTTTGTTACCAGTATTAACGTAAAGCAGAGCTACCGGAACGAGTCCTGTTTCATCTCCTAAATAGCGGAAGCGGTGTAAGCCTTTTTTACGAGGGACGTCATTGCGAGCGAACGGAGTGAGCGAAGCAATCTCGGAGATTGCTTCGGCCTTGTCCGGAACGCTGCCTCGCAATGACAACTGACCTCTCTTTGAAACGTGAATCAACTCACCCCTCCATTGTCTCGTGAATACGGATTGCGCATTACCTTGGGTGATTTGGATTCTGTGAGAGCCTAATTGTCCCTGGAGTTTCTCTAATCGAGTACGAATCTCCTTCGAGATGACCTGTTGGTCATTGTAAAACACAAACGAGACATTCTTATGGCGAATAGCGATCTTTTCATAATCCTCAGTAAGCTGCTCATCCGTCAGATTGGCCACGTCATCTAAATCGGCAAAGACCGTAAATCTCCCCTGAAGATGATTGAGTGAAGCATACGGTTTAAAATCAGGCAATACGATATGGGGCGATTCCCGTACCTCGGCACGTTTGGGTGGAGTCTCATTCTCTCCTGCATTGAAAGTCTCATCTTCAGCTTCTTGGGCGGCAAAGAGGAAAGGCATCCTCTCGCTCATAAAATGCTGGTGAAGACTGGCGACTTCCCGCTCACTTCCTACTCCATCCATCACACGGTGGAAGATATGCGCCTGCCTTTTGAGATTTTCAAAATGCACCTGGTCAAAGGTTCCCATACTGAAATAGCTCTCTCTTGTTTCTCGGTCAAGTTTATCAAGAAAGGATTTGGGATAAAGGGCTTGAAGCCAATAGTATTTCACTTCATACTTTTTTCTTTTGTTGTCAATTCGATGCGCTCGATCCGCTGCTTGATATTGATCTCGGTAGGTCGGGGCAAGATTGTCAAAGACTACGGCATCGGCTGCCGTGAAGGTCACTCCCAAAGCGCCCGTATCATAGGTGGCAACCATTACTCGACTTGCAGGATTATTCTGAAAAAGAATCCTTTCGTAGTCCAAGGCTCGAATTGGACGACCGTGTTCTTTGTCCGAAGGAATAAATTCGCCGTTCTCCAGAACGAAATTCTCATACTCGTCAACTTTGTAATCGAGCACTTTTCCTTCAGGATCAATCTTATAACCATTCGCATTCGCCCGAAGGCCACCGTAATACGCTCTGGCTCCATAAGCAGCATAACGTCTCAGGTATTCTTCTACTTGGGCTCGGTAACGAGTAAAAATCAGAATCTTTTTGTGCGGATCGTGACCCAGTTCCCTTGCAACAATCTTATCCATTGCAAGGTGCTTCGGAGACTCAAGTTCAGGACGGCCGATGTAAGCTGGGTCATCCATAATTTGGCGAAGAGCTTCCCTCTTGGAGAAGTATCCTTCTCTATAGCGGTAATACTGTTTATCCTCAACGCTTTCGTGACCCCGATGTTTTCGGCTCCATCTTTGATATTGGGTAAAGAGTTCTAAAATGGATTCCGCTTGTATCTCGGTGAGATAAAATCGGCCCTCCTCTTCAGGTGGGATTTCAGCTTTTTTCGGAAGTCGGTCAGATTGTTGTTCCAATGGGACATTAGGATCATAGTAATCAAACACGTCCTGTTTTCGGATTCTTATCGTATGGCGATTCATCAGGGCAAAAAGAGCGTTTAGGGCTTCTCTTTTGTCTGTTGGAAAGGCACGGGCAAAGGCCCGTGCCGAGCCATATCGGGGATCATTGGGGTAAAGGAAGCTCAAAATATGTCCAATCTGTGAAACCCGCTTAAAGGGTGTAGCGGTAAGTAAAAGACGAAACCCCGCCTCAATCTGCCGTGTGCCTTGCGACTGTTGTGAAGTTTTACTGCCAAGATAATCCCCCTCATCCACCACAAGCACTCCCTGGGGCCTTGAAAGCAACGTTGCCCTTCTTGGGCTCATTCCTCGTGTGAACTCAATATTCGTCACGAGATACGGTCTCTCAACCTTTGTTAAGGCTTTCATCCGCTCCTGATAGTCTCCCTCCAGAGCATCGAGATTCGCTTGTGGAAAAAACTTTTCATCTTCTTCTAACCACGTGGAGACGACAGAATTGGGAGTGAGGATCACTGTATCTTTGCCATTGACTGCTTCCAGAGCAGTGACGGTTTTACCAAGGCCCTGTTCATTGGCGATAATCACGCCTTTCACACCTTCCTCCATTAGTTTACGAATCTCATAAATGGTGTACTTCTGGAAGAAGTAGAGGCGTTCCCCACCCTTGACGCTAAATTCCATATCTTTGATCTCTTCGAACTTTCGGAGTATGGCCGTAAGAATCACCTTTTGGCTGCGGGGTTTTTCCTCTCGGATTCTTTGTCTCAAATACCTCAAGCCTGCTTCATCGCTGTAAGTGAATTGCTTTAAAAGTGACTGCTCAACAGATCGTAGAAGAAATTGATATCTCCCTGGTTCCTTAAGGATGGCATCGAGGACTTCTTCTTTCAAAGCAAGAAGTCTGAGGAATGACTCCTCAAGGTCTTCTTTCTCTCCTGTCTGGCGGACTTGGACGGAAACAGAAGGGCTTTTTTGTTCGGTAGTTGGATTAAAGGCGTAAATCTGAAATTCATTCAAATCGCCTGTTTTTGGCAAGGGTATGTTAGCTGAAAAGGTTCTATCCTGACGAACTAGAATCCTACGGGTGTAGGCCCCTACAACCTGAATATGAGAAGCTTCTGCGGGGGCCCGTCCACTCAAAATAAAAGAATGTCCCTTCGTGGCTTTAACGTCTTGTTCAACTCTGGGTGCAGATAAAACCTCCTCATAATTCAAATGGAGTTCTTCCTCTTCAACTCTCTCCCCTCCCACTCCTCGTATGGAGGCCACGACGATTCGATCCATCTCCTCTGGGGACAGTTCGGGATAATAGAGTCGAATGTATTGTTGGAGTTTTAAAGGGTCGTGTCCAAGAAGGGCGACGGCTTCCACAAGACCCAGTCTTTCGGTCTCGGCATCGACATCGACTTCGCGGACGTTTATGAGAACTTGCCGTTCTTCATCCCAAAAATGTTCAGCCGTACCTTGAGTGCCGTCTGCCCTTGTGTAATTGAATACGAAGTGCGTCTTTCCATCTTCCCTTTTCTCAAGGGTGAGGGAGAGGGTGGTGAGGTCTTGGCCGGTTCCGATACGCTTTTGTTCTCCTAGATCTAAACCATTGGGAAGGGGAAAAGTACGTTGAAGTAAGCCTTTCTTCAAAACCACGAGTTTGTTGACATCATCAAGGGTGATCTTGAATCCTGGTTTTGTTTTCTCAAACTTCTTGTAGGCGGCTCGGATTTTTTGGATCTGTAAGTCTTTCGTTGATTGGACACGAGTTAAGTCTTTTTTCTTCGCATCCCAATAAAGCTCGGCCGTACCCTGGGCGCCAGCCTGTTTTTCATATTGGAAGAGGAAATAAAGTTTCCCGTCCTTTCGCTTTTCCAGAGCGAGGCGGACAGAAACGAGATTGCGGCCCGTACCGATGGACAATAATGGCCTACCCAAATTTGTTCCGTCCGGTAAAGGAAATCGCATCTGTAGCAAACCTGCCTTCAAGTTCACTAACTCGTCAACTTCTTTGATCTCCATCCGTTTTTCCGTCTTGGCCTGTTTAAGAGCAGAGTAGGCTTCCCGAATTGACTGGATCTGGGAATCTTGCCTCCTAACAAGCGTTTTCTTGGCCTCATCCCAATAAAGCTCGGCCGTACCCTGGGCGCCAGCCTGTTTTTCATATTGGAAGAGGAAATAAAGTTTCCCGTCCTTTCGCTTTTCCAGAGCGAGGCGGACAGAAACGAGATTGCGGCCCGTACCGATGGACAATAATGGCCTACCCAAATTTGTTCCGTCCGGTAAAGGAAATCGCATCTGTAGCAAACCTGCCTTCAAGTTCACTAACTCGTCAACTTCTTTGATCTCCATCCGTTTTTCCGTCTTGGCCTGTTTAAGAGCAGAGTAGGCTTCCCGAATAGACTGGATCTGGAGTTCCTTGTGCGATTGGCCCGCACGCACCTCGGAGCGGACAGAAATGCTTTCCGAGATTTCATCGCGAAGACCTAATCTCTCCGTGATTTGTTGATCGAGGATGGGGAAATCCAAATGGAGTCCTCTGCCCACAATTCCTGAGATGACCTCAAGCTCCGTCCTTGCCAGTCTTGATCCTGCTCGTTCCGCCCTTTCGTAGAAGTTAGCGGCTCTTGAGGCTTTGGCTACATTCACGGGTATCTCAAACGGAAGATGCCCTACTGACATTAACTGTCGGTAGTAGTCTTTATGCTTGCCATCGAGTTGGTTGATTTTGGGTGAGATGAGGAGGTGAGAAACTCCTTTTCTCTTTAAGATTTCTTGAATCTGATTTTTATGGAACCCCCCGAAGACTAAGATCGCGACATTTTCATCGGGTTTGTCTAAGAACTGATCGAGTTTTTTTTCAATGGCAACATCTCTTGACTCTGCGGTCTCATAAAATTTGATTGCCTTCTGAATGTTTTCTTCCCATCGTTTGGAAAGGACGACGGATTTCTGGGTGGTCT
>CAZUJQ010000145.1:0-4498 GCA_964620805.1 uncultured Planctomycetales bacterium
CGCGAAGACATCCGGGTGTTTCGGGTGGACAGGA
This sequence comes from uncultured Planctomycetales bacterium, assembly GCA_964620805.1. GTDB lineage: Bacteria > Omnitrophota > Gorgyraeia > Zapsychrales > JAHFFX01 > CAZUJQ01. Next base: position 35 of record CAZUJQ010000145.1, read on the forward strand.
TATTGGAGATAGGGGAGGGCGGTTCTTGAAGAATAAATATGTATAGGAGCGGCTATGAATACGAATCAAATGACGATTTATGAAACCGAAGATGGCAAGGTTCGCATAGATGTTTTTTTTGACAAAGAAAACGTCTGGCTCACGCAAAAGCTGATGGCTGAATTGTTCGAGTGCTCAGCGGATAATATTTCTTTGCATCTGAAGAATATTTATGCCGAACGTGAACTGGAAGAAAAGGCAACTGCCGAGGAATTCTCGGTAGTTCAAAAGGAGGTCTTGAATGCAGAAAAAATACGCAGTCCAACTTACAGCTTGTTGGATAAGATGAGACAGGGGGAGATGGAGAAGCACTTATGGAACTAAAAAAACCATATATTTTTCCACATATAACCGTATACGCCACCTTGGATAAGCTTTTGTCAGATTGGAAGGGTGGAAAATATTCAAGGCTCTTTCAGGAAAAGAGAGAGAAGTCAAAGGAACAATTCTTTAATGAACTCAAGCAAGCCCGGGGAACATTAGTGCTCTCGGACCCGGGATATGGAAAGACCCGCTTGCTTGAAGAATTTGTCAGTTATCTGAAACAATCAGCAGAGATGGGAGTTTTGATTGATCTGAAGTTATTTTCAAGAGGCGATAGTTTAGAGAACTTTATTGCACAAGAGGCTAAACTTAGATTTGAATCTCTTATCGAAAAAAATCCAACGATATGCTTTGATGCATTGGATGAGCTCAAACGGGATTCTTTCAATCGATTTGTTGCGGAGCTAAAAGCAATTCTCGCTAAATATGACACTATCAAAGTTGTGATTTCCTGCCGTCTTCTTTCCTATGATAAAGAGAGGGTTTTGGAGAACATGAGCTTTGCCTACATGCTGATCGATGATTTTGAGTTTAACCAGGTCAGGAAATACCTGCAACAGGTAACTGGAGAAAGAGGCCAGAAGGTCTTTCCTGATGAGGAGATAGATAAGATTATTCAAGATTTTAGCGAACCTAACTGGGAGTCCATTATTTTAATACCCAGGTATCTGGAAAAGTTCATCGAATTTCATTTGAAATATCCGGATCAGAAGCCAACCAGATCTACCCTTTACGATTTTTTCGTCAACGAGCGTCTCGATATAGAGGACAAAAAGCTGGGGGCGCAAGACCGGACTATCATTAGAAGGTTCTTGGAAAAGATCGCCCTGCTGATGGAGGTTTATCAAAAAAATGATATCAAAAAAGATGAGCTTCTAACTATTATGGATGATATCAATTCTAATCTTGCCGTACATTTTTTTGACGTAGGAAAGATCAACATTCTTTTCGACCACAGTCTCTGGAAGGACTACGGCAACTCCATAACCTATGAAGAACGGACACTGCAAGAGTATTTAGCATCGTGTGAATTGCTGCGTTTGGGTGGACAAAAACGTTTATACGATTTCACGGTTAATCCTTACATAGATGAGATATACCCAAGCTGGTTTGGTACGTTGGGTTTTTGCGTCGATCAAAAGATTGAGTTGTTGGAACCGCTTGTTTGTTTTGGCCAAGGGAAAAAGGATCGTGTCATTGAAGTTGAAGAATATCACCGTTTCTTGACAAAGGTAGATGTTACAAAAATTTCTCGAGAACAAAAAATAAGGATTTTTGGGAAGGTATTCGGGCAATACCAGCGTGAGAAGATTTGGATTGATTGGGATATTGCAAGCAGGCTTGCGCTATTTTTTGATCCATCCCTTGAGGGTTCTTTAAGGAATTGCCTGGCGACTGACAAACAAAGCGATTTGCCTGAATCGGCAAAGCATGTGCCCAAGGGCAATGTAGCTCAGATGATTGGCTTTCTTTTTAGAAATGGCGTTCTTGATGATGGAAAAAATAAATTTTGGAAAGAAAAACTCATCGAATTTGCGAATGATAAGAATGAAAACGGGGTCTTGCAGAGACACGCGTTATTCGCTTTGGAGACACTGAAGGATGAATCAATCATAGTAAGAGTACAAGAGGCATTTAACCACAGCAGCGATCCTGTCCGGGATGCTTTTCTGGACCTTTGCAGAGAGATTGCCCCGAACAATAAACTTGCGGTTGAATATTTCATCAAAGGAATTCAACAAGAATCCAGCCATGCCTATCAGGGCATGGAGAAGATTAGCGAACCCGAAAGCATTAAGATATTCTTAGAAGCATTGGATGCGAAGGACGGCCTGCTGCTCAAGAGCATCGTTAGCTACGAGAGGGTATTTCATGATAGAAACGCCAAGTTTCTGATGAACGTTAACGCAGTATATAACGAAGAAGAAATTGGCCGGATTTTAGTCTCGATTATTTGTAAAGCCGCTACATTATTTCTTCACGACTCCCAATTTATTTCGAATATCGCTGATATTCTGAAGGATAGACGGCCGGGAGTAGCGCTGGAAATTTGCGATAATATCCTTGCTGACCAGAATAAACAAAAATATCCTTTGTTTGAATTAGGACGCGTGATTGAGATCACTTTAGATAAGAAATCCGTTAAAGAAATGATCGATAAATTGAAATGTTTGTCGCCGTGGGAATGGAGTTGCTATCAATTGTTGCGGTCTATCAAGTATCAGAGGGGCAACGAAGGGGAAGAAATATACGAGGAGGGAAGAAAATATCTCCCGAACGTTTACAAGGAGGCCGAGAAACAGGAGGCCCAAAGACGGTCAGTCCCTTCTGAATTAGAACGTGTTTACGGGGAATTCTGCCACAGGTTGGAGCCGGAAAAAGGCAATAAAGAAAAATATAGGAATGATGTCTTTGCCTATTTCTCCCAATGGCAGGAAAAGATAAAACCTCTCATAAAAAATGAGGAATTATCACGGTTAAAGGAACTCGCAGTCGATGTTTTAAAGAATTTCAGTCCTCGTAAAGCTGAGTTTAAAGTGTTGGAGTGGGACGAGAGCGGCAGAATACGATCTTTTCAGCAGACTTCAACCCTCCCGATATTTAACGATTGTATCGACATTGCGCAATCCATCAATGTTCTGATAGATCAAATCATGAAACAGAATTTGATAGACTTCATTCCTTTTGCTGAATCTAATGTTCTTGAGGCCATCCTTAAATTCGTGCCTGACATAAAATTAACAGAACTAAATTATGTCTTGAAAGTGTACTCTGCTGATAATGAGAGAAAATACTTTCGTCCAAACAATTTCGTGCGTCTTGTTAATGAAAAAAAATTAAAGGAAGCCATCCCTGTTCTTAAAGGCTTTATAAAAGACACGAGATTACAAAGTTATGATCGTAGAGAGGCTTTAACGTGTCTGGCTGGATTTAGTCAAGAAAAAGAATATTTTGATACTGTTTTTCGTGAGAACCTGGAAAAAGATAAACCCCTCGCTGATCTGGCCAATGAATCCCTTATAAAAAAGTTCGGCCATAAAGAAGCTGTGGAATGGAGGCTCAATGAGATCAGAACCCGCGCCTTCAAATTTAGTGAGCCCAAGGATTTTCATTTTGTTGGCCCGCAGGCGCACGAATTGCACAAAAAAGGCTTTGCCCGTCCTTTGATGCAGCTTAAAGATAAGGCTTTTCTTGATCGTTATATGGAACTCCTGAAGTTTTCATTTGAGTTGCTGGGACAGGATAAGCTTTACTGGTCCTATGCCGGATATATTTGGCATATCGTTGTGGAATATATCGACAAACTAAAATACAACGGCGATTATTCTGTGATAGAAAAACTTGAGGATTTTGTTGGTAAAAATGCATCCCAAGAGGGGATTAATTGGTTTGGGCAGCAATTAAAAAACTTGAAGGCAGAATACCAGCGATACATTGGTGTGCCCAAATCAATAACGGAATGCATTACGTTGTATAACGACATAAAATCACGGCAGTATATGGAAATAAGCACGGCGGGTGATTTAATTGAAAGAGTACAAAATATCATAGACAAAAATCTCAGAAGATGGGTTGAAACGGAAGGCGGTGCGGCGCTCTTTTATGATCAAAGTAAAAAGCCTTTGGATGAACCGCGCATCAGCAAGATTCTTTCGGTGAAGCTAGAGCAGGAGATGGAGAAGATTGGAATAACAATCCTGCGAGAACCTCAAAAGCTCGATGGGGAGAGAGTTGATCTGTATTTATCATATGGGTTCTCTCCTGGAATAAGCATCATCGTGGAAGTCAAAAAATCCGAGCATAACGATTTGGGCCCCCGAAAAGATATGAGTCGTACAAAATCCTTTAAGAAATTGGACCGTTATTTGCAGGGGTATTCAGCCAGGCACGCAGTGCTTCTGGTGCTTAATGTTCATTGGGCATCCAAGAGGCAATGGGAGCAGCTGATGAAGAATGTTTCTACTCATTATAAGAGATTAGATAGGGTGACGATTATAGGCATTGATGCTTTTCAACCGAATTGAGGACATCGGCCCCGCCAAAGCCTTCGGCTGCGGGCTGATGCTGGTCAGGAGAATCTGAAGATGCGCAAAGAGAAGG
>CAZUJQ010000146.1:0-2295 GCA_964620805.1 uncultured Planctomycetales bacterium
CGAAAGCCTTTCTTCTTACGACAATATTTTCAAAAATTTGCCAAACTCAAGTAAGTAATTAAATCACAAATCCAAGAAATAAATCATCCCTCAGATCCCGAGGATTCTAGATGGATCTTCGGGATCCGAGGGACAAACAATATCCAATTCACAATGACCAAAACGGTTTTGGCTGTGAATTTTGAAATTTCATTGAATATTGGAAATTGTTTGTGATTTGTTATTTGGTGATTGGAATTTTCCTTATGATTTAACAGTCTTCTTATCCCTAATGCCCCTTGGCCGGCGCCCGGCCGTGATTCGCTTTCTTGGAGCGCCATCCCAGCTTTACCCTTCTTTTTCTTTTACCCATTGTGCTTCTCCTTCTTAAAATATTCTTCGATCTTAAGACGCCGTAAAATAAAGCTACTTCACTTTAACCGACATCAACACAACCATACCCACGAGCGCCAGGACCACACCGATCACACCCTTAAAAAGCATAATCACGGCATTCCATTCTTTTAGGACGAGGGTGATGCCGGCAATCAGAAGGACGATTCCTATGGAAAATAGTAAGAGGTTTTTAGACATCCCTACCATAAAGAAGTTTCCGAGGTTTCCGAGAGGTTACTTTATTTCTTGAGTTTGGCAAATTTTCGAATTTGTCGTCGGAAAAGTCTCTCGGATCGCAAAAACAGGTTTTCGATACCACAAAATTGCTTTCTCGACGAGAACTACCTGAAAATACGGCCCAAAAGCCCGAAAAAGTGCCAAACTCAAGTTTATTTATTCGACATGTTTTAAGGTTGCTTGAGGTTATTCTAAGGCAACTTTGGGCAACCTCTAAAAAGGCAACCTCGGCAACGTTGGAAACATGGGCAACATGAGTAACATGATTCTACGAAGCCGGCCTGCTCTTCCACCGCCGGTGCATCCAGCCCCACTCCTGGGGAAATCTCCATATATACTGTTCAATGATGCTAGTGATGCGAGTCGTATTCATCAGGATCGTATCTTGGTCCGTGCTGCCGTATTGCATCTCGATGGGAGGCTCGATAGTAATCCTGTGCTTGTTGTCTCGAAGGCGGATAATAAACATGGGGATGATCGGCGCCTTGGTCCTCAGGGCAAAGACAACCGGCCCGGTGGCGGTGGCGGCCTTCTGTCCGAAGAAATCCACGAAGACACCCCCGGGGCTGCCGAAATTTTGATCCAGGGGAATAAAAAGAATTTCGTTGTTGCGCAAGACCTTCAGAGAATTTTCCACGCATTCCTTGCGCGGTTGGCTGTAAATCGTATTGAGCCCAAACTTTTGTCTTTGTTGTAAAAAATACTTTTCGATGGCCTCGTCGCGGGCGGGCCGGATGATGGCATGGACCTTGTAGCCTTCCTGGACACAGCGTAAAAGCATCAAGGGAAAATTGCCGAAATGACCGCTCACCACAATGGCCCCTTGACCCTGTTGAAACGCCTGATCAAGGTGTTCCTTGCCCTCAAAATAAACCCTGTCCCTGATCATCTGGGGATGTTCGATAAAGTAGATCAGTTCGATCATCCCCCGGCCCAGGTTCTTAAAGCAACCCCATATGATCTGATTGATCTCGGAGGGCTCTTTGTGCTTTCCAAAGGCGATCTTGAGGCTCTCGCGGGCGATCCGGCGCTGTCCCACCGTAAAACAGAATCCAATGGTGACGAGGAACTGTATTAAAGAATCCACGGCTCCGTATGGCAGTTTATTGAGAAACCACGTGAAGAAATATAAGGCATTGCGGGCAAGGGCGCGTTTGAATCGTTTAAGAGCGTTTTGGGACATTCAGTCGAGTTTAACAAACTTTGGTAACATAAATAACCTTTTTGATAGCAATGAATAAATGGCAGGCCGTGTTTGGTGAATAAAAAAGAGTTCAGCGCTTTTTGGCCCTCAAGATCCCCCATAGTATACAACCAAAACAAAAATATGCAAAAACATCTCCCGATTTTGTATAGAAGGTTTCCTCCGGACTGACAGCCACCTCTCCTTTGGTGTAGCCCTCCACAAAGGTCTTCTTGCCCTGAAGATTCTGCACGAACTGGTAGATCCTTCCGCTGGGGTCAACGAACGCGCTGACTCCGGTATTGGCGGCCCGAATCAGAGTTCTTCGGTTCTCCACGGCCCGGAAAACCGAGGCCTGAAGATGCATCCAGGGCGCCGGGGTGTCCAGAAACCAGGCGTCATTGGTGATATTGACCAGAAACTGGGCGCCGTTTCGCGTGAATCTCCGGGAGAGGCTGGGGACGGTATCCTCAAAACAGATCAAGACGCCGAAGGGGCTC
>CAZUJQ010000146.1:2395-4496 GCA_964620805.1 uncultured Planctomycetales bacterium
GGGGCTCGAGAGAAAAAAGCGCGTACTCTTTTCCCGGCGTGAAATCACCAATCGGCACAATATGGGATAAAAAAGGAAAGATGCCTCTCAAAGGCACGTATTCCCCAAAAGGAACCAGGTGCAGCTTGTCGTGCTCCTGGTCCACCCGTCCGGTGGACGAGATCAAAAGGGCGGAATTGTGATACTCGTCCCTCGGGGCGAGGTCCTCGGGACGAGCCCTTCGGGACGAGTCCCTCGGCGCCGAGTCCCTTGAGTTATTGCCCCTCGGGGCGAGGTCCCTTCTTTGGGTCACAATTCCCAGCAAAAGTGGCGTCTCCAAAAGCCGCATCTGGGTTTGCAAATCCAAAAAAAGCTCCGGGGCCTCCCAGATAAAACCCGGAAACGCCGTCTCCGGCCAGATGATAAGATCGGGATGGTCTGCAGCGGCCTCTCGAGTAAGATAACGGTATTTTTTCATAATGCCCGGCCACCGACTGCCCTCCCATTTTTCGCTTTGGGCGATATTGGCCTGGATGACCGCGACACTCGGCCCTGGATTGACCTTCAGCGTATGAAGACGGACAAACCCATAGATTGCGTAGACGAATAACATAATCAACCCCACCGCCAGGGCAAAGCCCAGCCGAGCTTCTGAAGTCTTTTTCCGATGGGAAAAAATCCCGCAAAACTCTTTCAATAAGACATTGGTCATCACCACAACAAAGGAAACGCCGTGGGATCCGGTGATATCCGCGATCTGAATCATCATCAGGTTTTTATACTGAGAATGCCCCAGGGTCACCCAGCCAAAGCCGGTAAAAAGCCAGCCGCGCAGATATTCCAGGGCGACCCACAGGCTGGGCAGAAAAAACAGCCGGGCCAGGGGAGATAAGCGATGGGAAAAAAGGCTGGAGCACCACCCAAAGACGGCGAAATACAAGCTCAGATACAGGACCAAAAGGATCATGCCGGGAAGCGTGACATGGATAAACCACCAGAGTGTCGATCCGAAAAACAAAACCCCCAGAAGATAACCGTAGCCAAACCCGCTTCTTGCTCTTTTACCGTCTAGAAGATGTAAGAAGGGCACAAGGCCGATTCCTGCCAAGGCCCAAAAATCCCAGGGCGGGAACGCCAGCCGCAGCAAAAAAGCGGAAAAGAGGCAAAGAAAAATGTTCTTCACTGTTGACCCTTCTGTGGCTCAAAAATCTGAGCCCTCGGGGAGTTTTTTATGTCGGGGCTCACCCTGCCCGCCCCGCCGCTTCGTCCCGCTGGAAAGCGGGACGGGCCGGGGAGCGAGCCCGAAGGGCGAATCGAAGGGTCTTTCGCAAGAGATCCTTCGACTTCGCCCCTCGGCGTTGCCTCGGGGCTCCGCTCAGGATGAGGGGTCGGGAAACTCCCCGACCCCTCAAAAATCTCTTCCAAGGCATAGAGCGTTTTCTGAGGAAAGCGTTCCAGCGGATAAAACCGCATCATCACATCCCTGGCCTCTTGGTACGTCTTGAGATTCAGATGCCGGATAAGATAACGGATGTCATCAAGATCGTGGAACTCTTCCCCGATACGCATGGCCAAACACTTCATGGCCAAGAGATATTCCGCCCGGGCCGCAAACACGTGCAGATGAGTCAATTCCAGAAACGTATCATACTCGCCCTTGCTGCTGAAATACCCTTTGACCACATCATTCAGCCAGTCCTCTTTTATGCCGGCTTTGACACCCACCTGGGCCGCGGCGGCCCGGATCTTTTGGGCAGGCTGGAAATAGGCGTCCACGCCTTTCGTGGCAGGCCAGGCATTAAAGACCAGGCACATGACTGCACCGCCGACAAGATAAACCTCCCCTTCCAGGGATTCAAGACGCATCTCGTGGTTCAAGAGTTCAAACAAACGCACAATGTCCTTTGGGGTGAAAGAAGACATGGCGTCTAGACCCTGTCTCCCATGGTGGAATCCACAAAAATATTGCGGCGGCGAAAAGGCGGTGGAGAATGCGTCAAAAGATGCAGCCTAAGATTTTCCAAGTCACAGCCAAAGACAGGTTGTTCGAGCGGCGGGATTTCCTGCGTCCACGATGGCACCCTTTTTCCCTTTTTCGCCGCGGCATATTCCACCATGGCCG
>CAZUJQ010000147.1:0-4491 GCA_964620805.1 uncultured Planctomycetales bacterium
TCCAAAAGAAATCGATTGACCCAGGACCGCCTGATTGACGAGGAAGTAAAACCTCTGGGCGTAGAATTGCCCCAAGGCCTGCATCCTGGAATAAAAGGAATGCTCATGCGTGATGTAAATGGCGCTTTGGAAGACCGCAATTTGGGAATTCTCAGGATGCTCTGCAATCGAGAGAGCTTCTTCGGCCCATCCTTCGGGAAGGAGGCTGTCGGCGTCACAGACGATGAAGTATTTATAGGGAGCGCCGAAACGGAGAAGCCAGTCCTTGAGGTTCCCCTGCTTTCTTTCATAAGGAGGGGTCCTTCTTCTATAGAAGACCTTCTCTTCCCCGAATTCTTTCCGGAACTCCTGAACCAGCTTCTCTTCCTCAAGGCCGTGGGCTTCATCCGAATCCGAGAGGATCCAGAGATGGAGATTGGGAAGGAGATTCCCGGAGAAGCTGAAACGGATTCTTTCCCTCATCCCGAAGGATTCGTTTTTGACGCAGTAGATCAAGGCCACGGGAGTCGTTCGGACGCTTAAAGGATCCACTCTGGGAAAGACCGGAGCTTTGACAAACAAGGCAAAGAAGGCTTGCGCGGCAAGAATTGACACGTTGACCGAAAGAAAGCTGAACGTGAGCGTCAATAAATAAGGAAGGAGGCTCCCCGGCTCAAAGGTCACAATCTGCATGAACCACCGGATCTGGAACACCGTGAAGACAAAGACGAGTGAGAAGAAAACACCCGGTTTTGCAAGAAGTTTCTCCGGGAGGGACCGCCCCGGCGTTTCTGCTTTCGGAAAAGAGGCCATCCGAGGCGGGGGCGTTGCGATCCGAATCTCTTCTGGAGCGGTTAGGACCTGACTCATGACAGTGGCACCTCCGAACGCATGAAAGGCGTGGAGACAAACGGCCGGTTGAAGGGAAAAGACTCTGGTTGCGTTTCATTGGGGACTTGCCTCGCTTCGTCCTTCCCTTCTAACACCGCGACCTTCTCGATCATAAAATCACCGTGCCTTCTGCCGGCGTTTTCCCGGTCGATCCAGAATTCGAAGTATTTCACGTCTTTGAAGGGAATCCGGTCGGGGATGTCAATAAAGATGCTTCTGGGCTCATAGGATGAGTTATCAAGTTTCGCCTTTTTGGTGACTGAGGCGCTTGTCCCTGATCTTGCAATTTTGAAAGTCATCTCATCCGGCACAATCCCCCGGTAGTCGATCCGGACAGTCTTTCCCCTGAGGTCACGGGGCCTTTTCAGAAACCACATATGCCCCATGTGGTCATCCGGAAGGTCGCTATACCGGAATCTCACTCCCCTTCCCTGGAAGATTTCGTAATCCAGGTAATTCACCATCGCCTGAAGCTCCCTGTGAGTAAGAAGGGCGGGAGGAGAAAGCTTGGGGAGAGTGACCTGGCCTGTCATTGTTGTTATGGGCTTTAGGGTCCTTCCTTCGGCTTTCTCCTCTCTCGCTATGGCGGGTTTCATTACCTTGGGGAATTGGGGTGTGAGTTCTTGCGTGGAAATTTTTTCGTCTCGATTTTCCTCTTGAGAAGGTTTTACGGCAATATCAACAACTGGCAAGTCGATTTTTTCTTTCTCCTCTTTCTCAATCATCCTTGGCGTCTCTTTTACAACCGGCTCGGTCATTTCGAGAGGAAGAGTTCTCGATGGAACTGGGACGGCTACGGCAAGCAAAACGTTTTTCTCGGGATTCCATGCCGATCGAATTTCGGGTTTCTCCGACTGAGACCTTGATAGTTCGGATGAGACGGTGAGGAATCCAACAAAGATCACTATCCCGATCAGGGCTTTAGAAACGAGGCTTGTGATTTTCATCTTTCCCAACCTTCCTTTCCTTTTTTTCCGAGACAAACTGCACCTCGAGAATCTGGGTCTCGGGGTCGTAGGTGTAGCGGAGGTGGTTTACCTGCAAAACGTCGATTGTGAACCGGGTCCCATCGTGGTGTTGTTCAAGGGCTATGATTCCAAGGTGCTTTTTTATGGGGCTGATTTTCTCGCTCACGATTTTTTCTCCTGTCTCTTTTGCAACGATCAATTTCATTTTCGCTCCTCGCGTTTTTTCACTTCTTGTCTGAAACATAATCGATGAATTCTCGCCGCGCAATGCGAAAAAGGCGGAAAAATGCATTTTGTTCCCATATGGGAACAAAGTTGTTCCTATATAGGAACAAAATTCCGCGCTTCTGGCCTTCCCAAGCGTGGAAAAAGCCTCTCCTGTAAGCCCGCGTAGAGCCCGGCACGACAGTAAGTCGCTCAGCATCATCTTCCTCGCGAAGGCTCACACGAGACTTCGTTCTCAATTCCTTTGAACAAAAATTCCGAAAGGATTTTCCGGAGTTGACATTTTGATTTTGGAAATTTCCTATGACCACGTCGGACAAAAGCGATTTCATTTTTCTTTCGACGTTCATTTTTTTCTCTTCCATCTTTTGCTTCATGCATTGCACAATACGGCAAGAAATTTTTATCCCCAAGATGATTTTCAGAAAAAACAAGATTTTGTAGCGTCAACGCCACAATTTTGTGGCGGCCCGCTACAACAACTTTTTCAAAGTTTTAACTGGAATCCTGCGGAGAGAACGGTAAGAGATGGAAGGCGGTTAGCGAAAAATTCGGGAAGACTCTCTCAGTTCAGAGAGGAAGGAAAGAAGGGTAGGTAATCAAAAGAGAGGCGGCGGTCTTGAGAAGGTCCGGGTTGTAGAGCTCGTAATCGCGGAACCCTGAAAAGGCAAAGCAGTCTCCGGGCTTGAGGAGATATTCCTTTGCTTCCCGGTTGAGATGCACCTTTCCTTCAACGATGTGGAGATAGATTTGTTCGGGATGGGGCAGCTTCGCTGAGATAATGGTTCTTTGAGGCTTGATTTCGACCTTTCCAAAGAAAAACTCCCGTCTCTTGGGCAAAATGGAGACGATGCGAAATCCTTCCTCCGGATAGTCGAGGGAGAATTCGATTCGGTTCAGATCACTCCGGCAGGTCAGGGCCTCCCCCATGGATTGGGCCTTTAAAAGGAGGGCCTTCATCTCAAGGCCGAGAGCCCAGGCAATCCCTTCGAGCTTTTCTGAGGAGAGGGTTTTGAAGATGCCGCATTCGACACGGGCAATAGTCGTCCGGTCAATCCGGGCCTTCCGGGCAAGCTCCTCCTGGCTGATCCCTTTCTCTTTTCTTGCCAGGCGGATCACCTGGCCAATGGAAGATCTCCCGTCCGCTTCATGAAGCGGCGGAGCCTCCAGCTCCAGTTTTTCTTGTTTATGGTCCGTGGTGATGTGTGGAACCCCCAAAGGGTGTTCTATCGCATCCCTGAGAAGGGCTTCCGGGGCTAACTTGCGGCCAATCTTTTCCGGCTCCGCACTCGGCGCTCTCTTGAATTTAGAGGCCATGGGCGCCCCCTCGTTTCCCCTGAGGGACGTTTCTTTCGATGGCGGTGAGTAGTTCCTCAATTCCAAACGGCTTGAGGATAAAACCTTTAACACCCAGACTCTCGGCTTCCCCTTTCACTTCCTCATCTTCATAATAGGCCGTGATGACAATTTCTGGGAGAGGCGCTCTTCCAAGTTCGTGCCGAAGCTGCCGGATGGCCTTCAAGGTTTCAATCCCGTTCATCCCGGGCATACGGATGTCTGCGAGGATGAGGTCGAAGCTTTGGGAGGATACTGCATCCAAGGCGGCAAGCCCGATCGAGGCAACTTCGGTTTGATAGCCGGCTCTTTCAAGAAGAATTTTTAGCGACCGGCCCACAAGGGGGTCATCGTCAACTACAAGGATACGCCCTTTTGAGCCGCCATTTCCCTGCCGCTCAAAAAGAGTACGGACATCTTCTGGCCGGAATCGCATGGCTCCGGCCATTCTGACAGGGACAAGGGTGCCATTCTCAATCCATTGATTCACCGTCTGGCGGGGTACGCTCAGGATATCGATGACTTCCCGGATGGTAAGGAGATCTTCTTCGTGGGCCAAGGGCCCCTCCTTAATTTGCAGGGTAATGGGTGAAATTTACCATTCCTAACTCACGCCGTCAACTGTTGTTCAGGTGGGACACTTTTTTTAGCCTAGGGGTGGAGGATGTGTGGGCCACTATTTACGAGAGAACCCGTTTTATTTCCTCTTCGTTTGTAACGCCGTCCTTCGCTTTTTTCATCCCGTCATCCCATAAACGGATCATCCCCTCGCTGAGCGCTTGTTTTCGGATCCAGGATCCGGCCTTTTTCTCTAAAAGGCCGTCGCGCAGGGATTCCGTCATCATCATAAGCTCATAGATCGCCGTACGTCCGAAGTAGCCGCTGTTGCGGCACTTCTCGCATGGCCTGCAGGTTTTACGGACAAGGCGCTGCGCAATCACGGCTTCCACACAAGACGCGACAAGATACGGCTCAATCCCCATCTCGATCAGCCGGGTAAGCGCCGAAGGGGCGTCATTGGTATGAAGCGTTGAGAAGACCAAATGCCCTGTCAAAGCCGAACGCACCGCAATCTCCGCGGTCTCCTCATCGC
>CAZUJQ010000148.1:0-1610 GCA_964620805.1 uncultured Planctomycetales bacterium
GTGTCTGTCAGCGCTGGTCTGATGAAGAAAAGAATCATGCCGGTGAAGAGCGTTCCGGTCAGGAGTTGGAGCCATGAGTACGCGGCAAAGAGGTGGTAGATTCTCGAGGTGATGAGGTCCGCGCTATACAGGGAGATCCCGTCGTTCAATCTCCCGAAGGCCGCCATGGTGTCCGCTGATAACGAGATATTCACCATGATGTGATAGAGCAGCGTCCAAATCGGTGCCCAGAGGAGCACTGAGAAGTAGATCAGAAACCAGAAAATGATGATGCGCCAGTAGCCGGCCACCACGAAAAATATGAGCCACGGGAACAGGGCAATCGCGAGCATCTTAATGAAACCGGCGACGTGCGGAGCGCGAGCAAGGTTCTCGCTAAACTCCTGGCTTCGGGATGCGGCGAGTGTCGCCCCGTGAAAGTCCCGAAGCCCGAGAACGCTTAGAAACCTGTCCCAAGACGGGATCAGGTATTGCGCGATTCTTCCCGTGGTTGTGGGAAGCTGCGAGCCCTTTTGGACTCCCATCATTCCTTCGTGCTGGTCAATGTAGTAATTGACCAAAAAATCCGAAACCTGAAGATTCGCCCAACCTATGTGCATATACTGAGCGTTCTTCATGACGTTCGAAATCTTGGCGTCCATCCCGCCGGCCTTTTTCGCGGCGTGGAACTTGAGACCATCACGGACTTCGTTTTTCACATCTAGGCATGTGTAAAATCGCTTGTCTGGGGTTTCGAGGGCAATTTGCGACAGCTTTTGATCGATTGAACTCTCGGCGCGGAACATGCCGTCCAACTTCTCTTGAGTCGCCGCGTTTCTTACGAGCGGCATGATCCGGTCGAAGCACTCCTCCGTATAAAATTTGATGCTTTTCTTAAGGGCGGGATCGTCAATGCTGGCGGCGCCGCCAAACATGATCGCCTTGAAGAAGAAGTTAGGAGCATCGAGTTGGGAATGCGTGGTCCCAAAGACCTGATCCACGACTCGCGAGATAAGGGCCGCTACTTCCTCCGCCGTCCGGCTAATGATGTCAAAGAGGAAACTCACTTTGTATTGGGGAGCTGCTCCCACCATATGGACTTTGATGTAAGGATTTGCGTCCCATGATTCGCCGTTAAACTTCTTGACCGAGGTTTTGGTTCCAACCTTTAGAAACGCGATTCCGATAAAGAGGCAAAACACAATTTTAACGAACTGGGAGAGTGGAACGTGCCGGCGTCGGATAAGCGCTCCCGGGACATAACGCGAGAAGAATTGGAGAGCGGTCAGAAAGAAAAGAAATCCAAAGATGAGAAGAAGTACCCCCGAAAAAACCTTTTGGGAGGTGATAACCTCGATGAACTTCGCATGAAGCTCAAGCCCCAGATACTGATACATGGCTTCGTATGCGGTATTAGAAAACATGCCTCACCTTCCTTGGTCGCACATGACACCGCCATCCGAACAATCCATGAATTGACTTTTCATCTGGCGCATCTCAGCAGCAGCACGATCATTCGACAGAGCGTCCTCCAAAATCTCTCCTTGAATCCGCTCGCCCCTCTCGTTGATCTTTTCGAGCGCCGAGTTGATGGGCTGATTTCTTTGCTTATGGAGAAGGACCGCCATTTC
>CAZUJQ010000148.1:1710-4466 GCA_964620805.1 uncultured Planctomycetales bacterium
CTCATGATCTTGGTGCAGAGTTCCTCAAAGGTATGCTTTTCGATTGTCTGGAGATACACTCTGGGCGTCAGACCATTTTGGCGCGGGCCATAATCCACTTTCACGTTTCCGCGAAAGACGACCGTGTCACCGACGAGCGCCTTAAGGAGATCTACGGACTTCTTGCCTTCGTTCGAATCAAAACCGGCCCACTTGGCGGAGGATTCAATGAGGCGATTTTCCGAAACCTTCTCCCCCTGAAGTTTCCCGGCCCAATTCGGAAGATCCTGGTCCCATAACTTATTTCCGCGACAGGTTTCCATCGCATGTTCAAGATCTCCGCCGTTCTGCTCGATAGCTTTTCTCACGCACCCTTGGCGTTCCTGGTAGAAATCCTCCACCCGACTGTCCGTGTATTTGTCGATGAGAGAGCACTGATCGAGCCGCATTTGGGAGATGTAATGCGCACTGACCTGACTATGTTTCAAAATGGCGCACCAGGTGGGGGAGAAATAGCAGGCAAGGAGCATGGGGCTTGACGCGACAATATTCTTTCCAAGGTCCCCGAAATATTTTGTATCTAGAATGTTCTTAAGAGAGGCACGAAGCGTGTTGGTAAAGTCGATCCGCCCGCAGTCAGATCCGATTCCAATATCGACACCTAAATCGACCGTTCTATACTCATCAAAAACTGGATCGTGGTAATTTTCTTGCGAACGCCACAAGTAATCGTGCGGTGAGAGCCGGGTTTTATATCGAAGTTCCTCTCCTGCTCCTTGCAAGCACACGAATACCGTTAGGTAGATCAAAATGAACTTCTTCATTTGTATTTCCCTTAGGGCCTTTGCCGCCGTGGCTCGGTGGGCAAGGGTCGTTACTTCAATCCGCCCGGGGCCGGGAGGAACGCTTCTTCATCTTCGATGGCATCATCTTTGGCCGTGAAATTCTCATCCAAATCTATAAAGAGATCTTTTCCCGGCGGCCTTTTGACTCCGTCTTCTTCGCCATCTGGCAGGTCTTTCTCACTGAGCACCTGCGGCTCGAGAAGCTCGGGTACATATTGGTGCTTTTCGGTAGCCGGAGCGGGAGGATATTTCTTTCCATAAGTGGGCTCTGTAACCAAATTGGCCGGTGCCTCCCCGAAAACGGGAAAGGCCAGGAGCCAGCACCATAAGAGGCTACATGCCAGAGCTTTTTTCATACTCACCTCGTTCATGGTGTTCGACTCCTTTCGGATATTTCTTTGCGAGATACTCCAACGCCTCCCATTTTTTATTTTTGAATTTCAAAAGAGCTTCCTTCGCGGCGGCGGCATCCTTGGCGTTGGTAGGAGCAAGCCACCGATCGTATGGGGTCTGAGTGTAGCGAAACGCGCCTTGAGTAGTCTTTTTCTTGTTCATGTAAAACACATCCGCGTACTCGCCGTTTTTTGTGCGAAGCGATTTGATGATTTCGGAATTCGCTTCGTCCAGAAGCTCCGACTTCGACTTTAAGTAGGCCACGCTATCAGCGCTCATCTGCAAGAAGAGGAAATTGTCCGCCACATCCCACATGGCACGCCCGGCCTCGGTCTCAAAGTAATTCTGTGGGCGAGGCGCTACACCAATAAGCCACACACCGAGTTTTCGCGTGGTCTCCGCGAAATCGATGAGAAGGCGGCTTGCGATTGGGTTATCTTTCCCAAGCCTTCCCAGCTCCTCGAATTCGATGAATCCCATTCTTCCCTGGTTTTCGGGCAGCTTTATGATCTGGCGAATCTCCTCCATCACGGAGGCTGTCATTAGCGCCTGTAGGATGGGATCGGAATCAAGGGCATCCAAATCGTAAGCGTAGAGCAATGTTCCTTTCCTGTGTGGCTTCGTTCCGGTGCCTCGAAAATAGCTGGCATATAGCCCATCACCATAGAAGGGCATCAGCGCTTCGATGAGTGCCTCAATCTTTTCTCGTGATTTTTCAAATTCGTCTTCACTGGGAAGACGTCCAAGCTCGGCAACGAAGTCGTCCATGTTGAGCTCAACCTCTTTTTCCGTTTCAACTTTCTCTAACTTTCCCTCTTCGTATCGAAGGCCGGCTTGCTCACATTTCTTGACGTAGGCAAGTTTCAGCGCCTTCGAGATTGCCGATACGTGAATGCTATCCAGACTAAAGTTGGGCGAAGTCATCTTGATGCCCGAGAAAAGAAGGTTCGTAAGAAAGGCTATCTTTTCCTCGTCATAAACACCTCGAAACGGGGTAAAGGGCATTGGCTTTGTCCGGTCAAAAACAGTCAGGTCACCGTCAAAGTATTCCGCCGCCATGACGCAACTTGCTTTCTTATCAACGATAAAGACCAGCGGTTCGGGACTGAGACGTTTCGCCGCCAAGATGGAATCGATCACAAAAGCGCTTTTTCCAGAGCCGCTGTCGGCGAGAACTACGGTGTGGTTCGATGTTTCGTTGCCCAAGAGCGAAAAAGGAACGAGGTTTTGCTCGCGTGAAAGAAATAGCTGGACCCAGCGGTTACCAACTCCTCTGAAGGAGTCGAAAATAGGCACAAACTTAGTCGCATCCGACCGCAGTATCCGAATATAGCGTTGGCTTGAGTAGTCCGCCTTGGGCGAATACTGAAGTGGGAGACTGTTTAGGCAAAGTCCAAGCCCAATCGCATCCTCGACCACCGTTTCGCATTCAAGATTATTTTGAAAGATATTTACGATTTCCCGGACACGCGAGTCTAACACGTCATCGTTTTCACCCTCCACGATGACATTGAAGGTGAGATAAAGACCACGGTCTCC
>CAZUJQ010000149.1:0-4456 GCA_964620805.1 uncultured Planctomycetales bacterium
TCCCTCCTTTCTTTCAACCTACGTCTCCCCTCTTTTTTGTCAGTTTAATTATATACTTGAGTTTGGCAAATTTTCGAATTTGTCGTCGGAAAAGTCTCTCGGATCGCAAAAACAGGTTTTCGATACCACAAAATTGCTTTCTCGACGAGAACTACCTGAAAATACGGCCCAAAAGCCCGAAAAAGTGCCAAACTCAAGTATATAATACGGAAGCCTATAATCTCCGTTCAAATTTACCCCCTCCATCGTCTAGGGGTTAATGGTTCTATAAATGCTGAAGCCGCCCTTCAAGGCGGCTTCTAGTAACAGCAACCAAGTTCTTTGTGATTTTGTACTCCTCCACCCGGTCGATCAGCAAATAAGGATAGGCCTGGGGGAGAATCTCTTTAAGCTGGTTGTAGTTTAACATTGGCCAACTTTTTTCCCACATGTTGGAAATTGGGTGAGATTGCAAGATAGGCCTCACTTCTCTAAAACACAAATCTCATACAGCCAACGAGACGCTGTGCCTTTTGCCCGGCAAAGCTAAACTTCGGGCGAATCGCTCGACATCTTCACTCACGCGATTCACCAGGAGATCAACGTCCTTTGCCGTATGACCATCCAGAAGTTCATTACCGCATTTCTGACAAACTTTGGCCGGAACGTTTTTAATAACAACATGGACATTCTTTACATCATATGTCATTTTTACGGTTTCATCCTTATAGCTTCCACCGCATTCCGGACATTTCAGTTTAATCATCGCATCACCTTTTTCGTTTTTGATAGTTAATCCACTCTTTATCATCTGGAACATAACATGTCACAATCATCAACACGCCCTTCTGATTTAAATCCACAACGACATGGAGCGGGAGGCCGTACTCTAATACCCCATAGACCAAGGCCCGTTTCCGCTCAGGATACTTCTCGATAATCTTACCCGTCAAAAGGCAATACAAAATATCTTCAGGCCCAACACCATCCTTCTTCGCTTCGGTTAAACAATGCGTATAAAAATAATACGACTCGTTCTCAATGAGCTGTCTGATCTGATCCGATGTCATAAATTAAGTTGTGTGGCGGCCCGTTTTCCGTTTTTTTTCATTTCTCGAGCGATCCACTCATCAATATATTTTTTATGAAAGCGCCAGTCCGAGCCGATCTTGAAGGCCGGGATATCGCCCCTTTGGGCCAGACGGTAGATGATCGCGGGATGCACATCCAAATATTTCGCCACCTCTTTGATGGTCATGATGGCTTTTTCGTGGATCCTCTTGGCTTTCATCTTGATGTCCATTCTATCTTGGCAACTTTTGTGGTTCGACGCGCTTCGTCCTTCGACTTTGCTCAGGACTCGGCCTGAACGAGTGAAACAAGTCGAAGGCCTTCGCTTGCTCACCACTTTGACGAAGCGGCGAACCACCCTGAGCGACGAACGTAAGTGAGGAGCGAGTCGAAGGGTTACCACAGAAAAGGGAGTCAAAATACCCAGAAAATTAAGTTATGCTTTGATCCATTAAGATCACACCAATTAGGCGAAAACGAAACGCCTTCAGTATATCTCGCGATACTGCGAATCGTCAAGGAATTTAAATGAGGAAGACCCGAAACGAAATATTCTACTTCGCATAAGCAATAGGAACGATGGTATATGCTTCGTAGAAATATTCTCCTCGGAATAATTGCTCCGATTCTACTTCGCTCAAATACTTTCGTGTTTGAGCTTCGTAGGAATCGTTCCTTCGAAGCTCAAACGCAAGAGCATTTGAGCGAAGAAGAACGAAGCCTATACCAGCGTTTCCTATTACTAAGGCGAAGGAGAATAGGTGCCAGCTTGGATTCACAATTCATATTTTTCCATTGACATCTCTTCTTTCTTGGGTTAAACTCCAAATTGGTAAACCTATTTAGGAGATTCCTCCAGCTATGAAAATCATCAAAAGACTTTTGGATTTAAACCTCCCTTCCGGGCAATCCGCCTTTCTCTGGGGGCCCCGAAAGACGGGAAAATCCACATATTTAAAGGAGCGATTTCCCAAAAGTCTGGTGTATGATTTTTTAAAAACAGACCTGTTTGTCGAATTCTCGAAGAATCCTTCGCTTTTGCGCGAGCAGCTTCTGGCGAAAGATCCCCAGGCCTTACAGCAGCCGGTCATTCTCGATGAGGTCCAGAAAGTCCCCCAAATTCTCGATGAGGTCCACTGGCTTATAGAGAATAGGGGGCTTCGCTTTATCCTGTGCGGTTCAAGCGCAAGAAAGCTCAAGCGTGGCCAGGCCAACTTGCTGGGTGGACGGGCCTGGCGTTATGAGATGTTTCCTCTGACAAGCCCGGAGCTTCAGGACATCGATTTGCTGAGGGCGCTGAATCAGGGGATGATTCCCCTTCATTATCTTCAGGACAAAGACCAAGCCTTAAAATCCCTGCGATCTTATGTCCAAGATTATCTCAAAGAAGAAGTGTCCGCGGAAGGCTTGACCCGCAACGTCCCCGCTTTTTCCCGCTTCTTCGATGCCATGGGTTTTTCCCACGGGCAATTGACGAATTATTCCAACATCGCCAGGGAGTGCGCCGTGGATTCCAAAACGGTGAAGGAATACTATCAGATTCTGGCGGATACTTTGCTGGGAACGATGATAGAGCCTTTCAAGAAGCGGCAAGGCCGCGAGGTCATCGGCAAGGCTTCCAAATTCTATTTATTTGATGTGGGTGTGGCGGGAATCGTTACGAAACGCAACCTCCAGGAAGAACGGGGAGAAGAATTCGGCAGGGCCTTCGAGCACTTTGTGTTTATGGAGATCTCGGCCCATCGCTCCTACAGAAATCTGGATTACGATATCAACTTTTGGAGAACAAAATCCGGCTTGGAGGTGGATTTTGTTCTGGCCCGAGGAGAAGTGGCCATTGAGGTCAAGGGCACATCCCGCATAGACCCCCAAGACATCCGATCTCTGCAGGCCTTTCAAGAGGAATTCTCTCCTAAAAAAGCGTTTCTGGTGTGCAATGAAAAAGTGGAAAGGATTCATCGAAAGATACGAATTATCCCGTGGCGGGATTTTTTGCGGATTTTATGGGGAGGGAAGGTCATCGGATGACTCCCATGACCGTCAACCATCACGTCATTTATAATGAAATTTGACATGTATCTCGACATATGGTAATATTGAGGCACAATGAATATTGAACGCACCTTTGATCCAACAGAGATCCTTAGGACCAAATCATGCTTCTTGTTGGGGCCGCGCCAGACCGGTAAGTCCTGGCTGATCCGCCATGCTCTCAAATCGTACCGCATCTACGATCTCTTGGACAGCGAGACATTCCTGCGTTTGAGCCGCTCTCACCACAGGCTCGCTGAGGAATGCTCTCAGCAAGACCAAATTGTTATCATTGACGAGATCCAAAAGCTGCCCTCCCTGTTGGATGAGATCCATCGATTGATCGAGGAACGGCGTTTACGCTTTCTTTTGACAGGCTCCAGCGCACGAAAGCTCCGCCGGGGCGGGGTCAATCTGCTGGGTGGAAGGGCCCGTATCCGTTATCTTCATCCCTTTACTTTTTACGAATTGAAAGAACACTTTGATCTTCTTAAGTCCGTTAATTATGGCCTGCTTCCTTCGATTTACTTCTCAAATGCGCCTGAGGACGACATCAAATCCTATGTGGGCACCTACCTTCAAACAGAGATTGCCGCGGAAGGTCTTACCCGCAACATCCCGTCTTTCAGTAGGTTTCTAGAAGTGGCGGCATTATGCAACGGCACAATTCTCAATTTCACCAAGATCGCCAATGACGCCCAAGTGGCGCGAAGCACGGTTCATGAGTATTTTGAGATTTTAAAAGACACTCTCATCGCCCACGAGGTCCCTGCCTGGAAGAAATCCCGGAAACGAAAGCCAATCTCTGCCTCGAAATATTATTTTTTTGATGGAGGGATCGTAAGGTTCCTGCAAAACCGGAATCCTTGCAAACCGGGGTCTCCTGAGTTTGGCGAGGCTTTTGAAACGTACCTCTTTCATGAATTAAAGGCTTTCGTGGATTACCAATCATCGGGAAATCTTTCTTATTGGCGATCCACTTCGGGATTTGAGGTTGATTTCATTCTTAATGATGCTACCGCTATTGAGGTGAAAGGATCCCGAATGATCGGCCCTCATGATTTAAAAGGCCTTAAAGCCCTTCAGCAAGAAAAAAAAGTGAGCCAATATCTCTTGGTCTGTCTGGAAGAACACAAACGCACGGTCGAGGGGATTCAAATTCTGCCCTGGAGAGAATTCTTGAAACGGCTCTGGCAGGGGGAGTTTCTGTAAAAGTCAACCCTTCGACGCTCCCCATCCTAAAGGACGAGCTTGGCCTTGGGAATAGGTGCCAGTCACCTTTTGGGGGACACCCACATACCTCTGCGTAATTGAGAACTCCAGGACTTTGTTAATTTCCGAGCCGTTCCTTGAATCGTTGGGATTTTATTTTCTG
>CAZUJQ010000150.1:0-4455 GCA_964620805.1 uncultured Planctomycetales bacterium
GTATACGGTATGCTCATACTCAAAAAGCATCTGGTTCATTGAACCCAACACACTTCGGCTGCAGGCCTTCGCGATGGTTATCGTATCAACCTGTTTCATAACCTTCTGAATCTCTCCGGCTGAAAACTCCTCATAAAAGAGCGCCTTCGAGAGCTCCTTACGGAACAGCTCCGGTAAATTCTGAATATCCTTGCAGGTCACTCCCACGACCACAAAAGAAAACAACGTCCCGGCATTGGCAAACAACAAACATTTACGGCGATTGAGACGAAATAAATTCACATACCATTCATCCATACTCGAAACATTTCCCGGAACCTCCGCAAGCGCCGGTTTCTTTCTGCTGAATTCTTTTAGAACTTTGCTTGTGAGGCGAAGAATTAGCATACGGCTTTCTATGACTTTTCCCAATCCGCCCGAACAAAGTCCAGCAACGCCGAATAATCATGGCTGTCCGCTTGTCTTAGGGCTTTGAGATATAAATCTCTTACCTTGTCCTCGACATCAATGTTACTAATATTCCAACTAAAAGGTTTTTGTTTCAAAACCTCTTTTATCAATATGTCTGTCATCAGACGGCCGTGACGGCCATTGCCATTGGCGAACAAATGAATCCATACCAGCCTATGATGGAATCGCACAGCGATCTCGTCTTCGGAATATGTTTTGTGCTCGATCCAGTAGCGGACATCCTGCAATAAAGTATGTACCTGCGTAGAAATCTGCGGCCAATCAACACCGATATTTTTGCCGGACTTTCGAAATGTGCCCGCCCACTTCCACACTTTGCCGAACATTTTTTGATGCAGCGTCTTAACAAATTTCTCGGTCAAGATATCGCCTTTACGGCGGCGTCCTAACCATTGCAGGGCTTCATTGATATTATCCTGCTCAAAACGGTTCAGTTCTTCACGGGTTGTGATGTGGCCGAGCTTTAAACCTTCCATTTCATTCGGGTCAAGCGGTGTCGCCCCAGATGGATATTCGAAATTATTCATCCCAAAAATCCTTCGGACTATCGATTAATATTTTTTCGATCATATCATCCAGAGCCTTTTTTTTGTCTTCATCAGAGAGGGCCTGTTTTTCCAAGCGCATCGTATTATCCAGCGTTTCAAGCCGTTTTAAAGCGATGCGCTTGGCTTGATCTCTGACCATCGCCTCAAATGTCTCCTCAGGCACAAACCCATAAACGAATTTCATGTTAAGGCCATTGGCAATTTTTTGCAAGGACGATAATTTGAGCTCACCCGTTTTCTCCGCGTTTTCCAAACGGGAAATGCGTGACTGGTCAATGCCCACTTTTTTGCCCAGCTGCGAAGCAGACAAGCCCAATGCCTCACGGATGGTTTTGATCCATCCCTGTTGCGGCATGGCCAAACCGGCAAAGTTTCTAAAGACTTCCATTTTTTTATCCAACTGCTCACGAATCACTTTTTTGTCCCAGTAGGTCATTGGATCCCCTTTATTAAGTATGCCATTTATAGCATAATTAAATCATTTATATATGCTTAATATAGCATAAATTTACTAATTGTCAATGCTATTTATAGCATAAATTTTCTACTGAGAAACCACCAAAACCGCTTCTTCAACAACGCCCTCTTTACCACCTCCCGAAAGCCGCTGCCCGCCAATCCTCTCATACAAACGATCAACCGCGCGCTTTTTGTAGTTGGGCGAGAGATGCGTATAGCGCAGGGTCATTTCGAGCGTGCTATGGCCCAACAAATCACGAACGGTATTCAAATCAACACCACTCATCACCAATTGCGAGGCAAACGTATGGCGAAGGTCATGGAAGCGGAAGCTCTTGATCCCGGACTTTTTCAAGGCCGTTGTAAACGACCGCTTAACATCCAGCAGCATGGTCCCTTGCCGGTTGGTGAACACATACGGGCTCTCAGGATTTTTTCGAACCGACAAAAGCGCGTCCTTGACCGCGTTATTCATCGGGATATGCCGGACTTTATTATTTTTGGTCTTTAAAAGCTGGATCGTTTCGCGCCGAAAATCAACATCCTGCCATTTTAAAGAAAGCAATTCGCCTTTGCGCATGCCCGTGTTGAGCGCCACAATCACAATCGGCTTCAAATGCCCGCCGCAATGCTCAACCAGAATAGGAATTTCTTCCTTTTCCAAATAGCGCAGCCGTTTGTTCTCGGACTTTAAAAAGCTCACCTTAGAAACCGGATTGACCGCGTCAAAACAGCCCCAATCCATCGCCTTGTTAAACATTGTCTTCAAACACGCCAAATCTTTGTTGACGGTATCGGGCTTCACTTCTTTTAACCGCTCAATTTTAAATTTCTCAATCAAAAACGGCGTAATCTCATACAAAAATTTCTCATTAAACATCCGGCCCAAGCGCTGAATATTGACCAGCGATTTCCTATGCCATCCGGCTGAACAGTTTACCTTCAGATGCCGTTCGATAAACTCCTGACTCAGCTCGCGAAAACGGATCTTCTTTTCCCTTTTGATATCCAGAAATTTATTTTCTACAATCTCCAATTCCCGTTTCTTTAAAACATTTTCGGCAACCACCTTATTAAAGCCAATTTTTTCCCGGATGCGGCGGTTGCCATGATAATATTCGATGTAATAAACAGCGTTATCTTCATTGAGCTTGATGGTTGATTGACAGTGCTTGCACTCCGTGCTCTTTTCGTTTTTTCTGTATTCAAAATCTTTCCTGCAGCGCGGACAATAAATTCTTCTATAGAGACCCATAATTCCACCTCCGTTTTTCTGAATTTTATCTTATCGCACTACCGGCGTCAACGATCTCAAACGCGGCCACACTGTTTTCTTTGATCCATTGTTCAATAACGCTTAAATCAAATCGCAGTAAATGACCGATCTTCGTATAGGGAATCCGCTTCTGCCAGACCCAGGGATAAATCGTATTCTTACTCACCTGCAAATACTCTGACAGTTCATTAATTCCAATCAGACGCTTACGACGAAACGAACCATAAACCTTTTGTGAAAATACCATTGATCATCTTTCCGGAGGAATCTCTGGGGGAATTCTGAGGGAATAACTTTAACCATTAAAAGTATATAATCCAGAAACCCTCTTTGTCAATGGTTTCTCGTCGGAAAGTTTCACAAATATCAAAAAATAACAACCTATACCAAAATATACCAAAAATATTTTTTTCTCTCCCGATGAATGCGGGGGTTAGCCAAGACCACTGTCCCGCTTTCAACCTATGGTTGAGGGAGAGTGGTCTTGGCTAATCCGCCACGTTTCATGGGCGGAACCGCATGCAAGAGAGAGGGATAGAATTCTCAAAAATTACAAATGAATTACAAAACTGTAATGGATCTGTAATGAAAATATAATTTGTTCCAAAGCGCTCATATTGACCCTAATGGACAAATTTGGAGTTTAAATGAACCTCCCCGCCCTTACAGGCGGGGTATCTTACCATTCAAACTGCGTTAGACCGCGTGCTATCACACCTTCTAATTACTTCTAAATTCTTCATACCTGGCTTCAAGACGTTTTGGGTCTGGGTATAGACTTCTTGACTTGGGTAGAATTATTTGAATTTGGTGCAATCCTTGTAATCCATGTCGCAATACCGGACCGTCCACCTCCTCCAGCACTTCTTTACTTATTTCAATCACATAATCCGGACGAATACCTAATATATTGCTATCAAATGCGGCGTGATGGAGCTTGCAAAGGGAAATACCATTATTAATAATCGGCTCGCCATCGAGTTCTAAATCGGGTACAATGTGGGCCGCATCTAATAATTCCAGATGTCGAAGTCGACAACAAGCACATTGTTCCTGATAAGCCTGCAAAACCCGCTCCCGGAAACCTCTTTGGTGTAAACGAACACGAACCCCAGCCGTGACATAACGCCTTCTCCCATCATCCGGCTCGCCAATCTCATGTGGCACTTCCTTAAGCTGACTTTTGTCATCCGCCATGACTTTGAAGGTCAATTCTCCAGGATGATCAGCAACAATAAAAACCGGAAAAACTGCCAGATATCGCCCCGGCCGCATACCAATAAAATAAATCAACGGAATTTGTCGTTTCATAGCTTCTCTCAAACCTACATTGTCACGATGGCTCGGATCAGTTCCACGGTATTTATAGAGCCAATTTCCTTCCTTATCCGGAATATCACTATATGGGCCATTCGGCACAGTCGTTATTGATAAAGGAAATTCGAGAAGGCGAGGCTTAAAAATTCCCTGCGGTCCGAGAAGCGGGATACGTTCCCTTTCAAACTGAAATCCTTTGGCCAGCAATTCACGGGGCAACACATCTCCATGAATATTAATTTGATTTGAAAGCCAATCAAAGGCAACTAAGCGAATTTGTTCTTGCAAAATTTACCTTTCATGCTGTCTTCAACAGTAGACTCAGTGAATGAACTAAAATTTTAAATCTCCAAATTTACAACATTGCTATTCTCATAGACGCTG
>CAZUJQ010000151.1:0-4322 GCA_964620805.1 uncultured Planctomycetales bacterium
TATGGACAAGATAGTGCCGAACGCAGTGAGGCTTATCTTGGTCATTGGTTATTTGGTGTAAAGATTTGGAGTATTAATGATCGCCATCATCGACTACGGCATGGGAAATTTGCGCAGCGTACAAAAGGCCTTGGAAGCCGTTGGTGCCAGCGCAACCATTACCCAAAGTCCTAAGGACATTGAAAAGGCGGAAAAAGTGGTTCTTCCGGGGGTCGGCGCCATGGGGCCTGCCATGGAGAGACTCAAGGCATTGCGGTTGATTTCTTGCATCCAAGAGACGGTAGCCTCGGGCAAACCGTTTCTGGGGATTTGTCTGGGATTGCAGCTTCTCTTTGAATCAAGCACCGAGGGAGGATTGGTGGAGGGACTCGGGGTTTTCGCAGGGGGTGTTGAGCGGTTTTCCGTGAGCAAGGTGCCGCATATGGGATGGAATCGGGTTAAGATCCAAAAATCCCGTTCCCGGCTTTTTGTGGGATGTCCGGAGGGGAGCCATTTTTATTTTTGCCATTCCTATTTCGTGCGCCCTCAAGACCCCTCCCTTGTGTCTACCACAACCGACTATGGGGTGGAATTCACCTCAAGCGTTGAACGGGACTGTGTCTTTGGGGTCCAGTTCCACCCGGAGAAAAGCCAGTCGGCAGGATTAAAACTCCTTAAAAATTTCCTGGAGGTGGCCCAATGTTCGTGATCCCCGCGATTGATATTAAGGATGGAAAGGTGGTGCGGCTTAAGCAGGGACACTTTGATCAGCTGAAGATTTATTCCGATGATCCTGTCGTTGTGGCCAAGAAGTGGGAAGCCAGCGGCGCCGAGTGGATTCATGCGGTGGATCTGGATGGAGCCCAAAGCGGTCAAGCAAAGAATTTCAATATCATCTCCTCGATGGTCACAGCGGTCAAAATCCCCATTCAACTGGGAGGCGGCATTCGGACCAAATATGATATCGCCTGCTTTCTGGCGAGCGGGGTGGCGCGGGTCATCTTGGGAACAAAGGCCATCGAGAGTCCGGAGTTTTTAAGCCAAGTCCTCCGGGAGTGGCCGGGAAAGATCGTGGTGAGCCTGGATTGTGTGGAGGGAAAAGTCGCCCACCATGGATGGCTTAAAATTTCGGATGTCCAGGCGACAGATTTTTCCGTGGAGCTGGAAGATCTGGGGGTTAAAACGTTGATCTATACGGATATCAGCCGGGATGGCACCTTAAGCGGTCCCAATATTGAGAATATTGCCCTCCTCCTGAAAAGTGTCAAGCACATGCGGGTGATTGCCTCGGGCGGCGTCTCCACCCTGGAAGATCTTAAACAATTGTTGAGACTAAAATCCCAGGGCCTCATTGGCGTGATTGTTGGCAAGGCCCTTTACGAGCAGCGATTGGACCTGACAGAGGCGATTCGATTATGCTCACCAAACGGATAATCCCCTGCTTGGATATCAAAGATGGGCGGGTCGTCAAGGGGATTAACTTCGTTGGCCTCCGTGATGCCGGTGATCCCGTTGCGTGTGCCGAGGCCTATAACAACCAAGGGGCGGATGAGGTTGTCTTTTTAGATATCACGGCCAGCGTTGAACGGCGTTCGATCATTCTGGAGGTTGTTAAGGCCACAGCAGAAAAGGTCTTCATGCCTTTAACCGTGGGTGGAGGAATCCATAGTCTCAAGGATATCCGGCAGCTCTTGCACTCTGGGGCGGACAAGGTTTCGTTGAACACGGCGGCGGTGCAAGATCCGGATTTGGTCCGTCAGGCCGCGGACCTTTTTGGCAGTCAATGCATTGTGGTGGCGATTGATGCCAAGAAGAGGGGCGCGCGCTGGGAGGTCTTTATTCACGGCGGCCGCACGCCGACGGGAAAAGACGCCGTAGCGTGGGCGGGGCAAGCGGAAGGCTTAGGGGCGGGAGAGATCCTTTTGACCAGCATGGATCACGATGGAACAAAAAAGGGATTTGACCTGGCTTTGACCTCGGCGGTCTCGGATGCGGTCAAGATTCCTGTCGTGGCCTCGGGTGGCGCCGGAAGCCTCGAAGATTTCTATGAGGTCTTCGCCAAGACCGGCGCGGATGCGGCCTTGGCAGCCTCGGTCTTTCATTATGGAGATCTCTCGATCCCGCAGGTGAAACGGTATCTAAAGGAAAGATTGATTCCCGTAAGAGCAGAAGAGAAACAGGTATGAAACCGGAAGAAAAAATCATTCTAACGCCTCGGACCATGCATCGTTTAAAATTTAACGGCCAGGGCCTCATCCCCGCGATCATCCAAGACACCAAATCCAAAGAGGTCTTGATGATGGCCTATATGAATTTGGGATCCATCAAACGGACCCTCAAAGAAGGAAAGACCTGTTTTTGGTCGCGCTCCCGCAAAGAGTATTGGATTAAGGGGATGACTTCTGGGCATTTTCAATTTGTGAAGGATATCTATTACGATTGCGACTGCGACTGCCTGTTGATCAAAGTTAGGCAAGTCGGAGCGGCCTGTCATACGATGAAGCGGAGTTGTTTTTATAGGAAGGTGAAGAGGGAATAACCCAGATATGTACCATCTTACTAAAGAAGAATTTTTAAAATTGGCCTCAATGGGTAAAGGTAATCTGATTCCCATCTACCGCGAGATACTCGCGGATTTGGAGACACCCGTGTCCGCCTATTTTAAGATCGCCTCAAAAGCCAGGTACTCGTTCTTGCTGGAGTCGGTGGAAGGCCAGGAGAAGCTGGCCCGGTATTCCTTCCTGGCCAAGGACCCGGAATGGGTTTTCCGTCTCAAAGAAAAGACAGCAGAAATTCTAACCTGGCAGGGAGGCCAGGAAAAGAAAGAGACCGTGGAAGCCGGTGACAATCCTTTAAGTTTTATCCGCAGGCTTATGGCGAGGTATCGCTTTATCCCAACACCGGGGGCTCCGCGGTTTTGCGGTGGGGTGGTGGGATTTGTGGGCTACGATATGGTCCGGTTCTTTGAGAAGCTGCCGCAAAAGACCAGGGACGATCTGGGATGTCCGGATATGGTTTTTGTCCTCACGAGGAATCTGGTCATCTTCGATCACCTCAATCATAAAATCAAGGTGGTCTCGTGCGCCTCGTTCGATCCCGGGAGTCCACCGGAGGAGAAAATCAAGAGTTATGAAAACTCCGTCCAGGCGATTGAGAAACTCATCTTTGAGCTTAATCAACCTCTGGCAGAGCGGTCGCAGCCATCGTCTCTGAATGGTCAGTCCTTCGACTCGCCCCCACCGCTGTCTTGCGACAGCAAGACGCGGGGGCTCGCTCCCCGGCCCATTTGTCAGGAAAGGGGCGGGCAGGATTTTGAGCCTCAATCCAATCTGACAAAAGCACAGTTCGAAACCAGAGTCAGAGAAGCGAAAAAGAAAATCAAAGCAGGTGATATCATTCAGGTGGTTTTATCCCAGCGTTTTGAAGTCCCCCTCCATGCGGACCCTTTTCATATCTACCGGGCGCTTCGCTCCTTGAATCCCTCGCCGTATATGTACTATCTTAATTTCGACGATCTCAAAATCATTGGGTCTTCTCCCGAGCTTCTGGTGCACTGTGAAGAAGGGCTCGTGGAGACGCGTCCGATTGCGGGTACGCGCCGGCGGGGTCGAAACGAAAAAGAGGACGAAGCCTTGATTCAAGATCTTCTCAACGACCCCAAAGAAAAGGCCGAGCATATCATGCTGGTCGATCTGGGGCGAAATGATCTAGGTCGCGTGTGCGAGAGATCCACGGTCAAGGTCTCCGAGTTTATGAGCGTTGAGAAATATTCCCATGTCATGCATTTGGTGAGCAACGTGAAAGGGCGCTTGAATAAGGCCCATGATGCTTTGGATGTGCTTAAAGCGGCCTTTCCAGCAGGGACTGTTTCGGGCGCGCCGAAGATTCGGGCCATGGAAATTATTGAAGAGCTCGAGGGCTCTTGCCGGGGCCCCTACGCTGGAGCGGTGGGCTATTTGAGTTTCTCGGGGAATTTGGACACCTGCATCAACATCCGGACGATTCTGGTTAAAGGCTCCAAAGCCTATGTTCAGGCCGGCGCCGGGATTGTTGCTGATTCGATTCCGGCAAAGGAATATCAGGAAACCGTAAATAAAGCCAAGGCCCAAATCCTGGCGATTCAGATGGCGCATGGGCAGGGTATGTAATGGATAGAGGAAAATTCCAATAACCAAAACCCAAGTTACAAACAATTTCCAATATCCAATGACCGAAATTCCAAACATTGATGCTTAACGAAGCTTTTGGTTATTGTGGATTTGGATATTGGGTATTATTTGGTGATTGTATCTTGTTGTATCGGAATTTCAAAAAGGTTATGGCGATACAACAACTGTAGGGGG
>CAZUJQ010000152.1:0-4214 GCA_964620805.1 uncultured Planctomycetales bacterium
TAAGGATCCCGGGTAATGAACCAAAAAGAAGCCGTTCGTTGAGATCCTTCGCGGGAAGCTCGGATAAATTAAAAGGATCTATTTTAAACGTGGTCACCCGGCCGGGCAGGAGATTCACCTGGGTGCCCCTCAGGAGTTTTCGGGCGCTTGAACCGGTCAGAATAAAATTGGCCTGCCTTCTGTCAATGAGGTCCTGAACCACATCCAGGATATCCGGGACTTTCTGGACCTCATCCAGAATAATCAGAGGAGGTTTTTTTGAGGATCCCTGATGAATCGACTCCACCTCTCCTTTAAGAAGGTGGGGCGCCTTTTCGTAGCGCTGACGTATATCCGGCTGGATAAAAGAAATGGATAAATCAGAATCAAAGCGGTTAATAAGCGTCGTTTTCCCGGTTTGTCGCGCTCCGAATAAGAGAACGCTTTTATTGCGATTGAGAGAATGCCGGATTCTCTCTTCCAGTCGTCTTGGTATGTATCTCATAAAATCAATATTAGACGAAAATGGAGTATTAGTCAACAGAATTCTGTAACTTTCTCTGTGACTTTCTGGCAAATTTCTGGTACGTTATTGAAGCAACTCTTCAAATTTCTTCAGATCATTGGTTGGAAACTTGCAGTTATGATTTTCACAGACATACGCTGTTGTCTGGCCTCCTAGAACTTTCTGATTTTCGACAAAAGGAACTAAAGCAATAATTTTCTTCGCGGCTTCATCAGATGAAGGCCTTAAAATCACAACTTTGTTCGGAATAAACCTGCTGTAAAGACTCTTGAGCATGACTTCTGTCTGCGGATCGTCCTTTTGACCGACAAGCACAATCTCTCTGGACGGGCCGATGGCAAAATCCAAAGCCATAAGCGACTGAGCGTAAGCGCTGGGCCCAGAAGATAATTCTTGGCCAAAGGCCTTGAACAACTGCTCAGCCTTCTTCTCCCAATCCCTGTTCAATGTTAATCGTCCCATACGGAGCAAATCCAAAGCGGCAATCGAATTGCCCGAAGGGATGGCTCCGTCATAAATTTCCTTCTCACGAATAAGAAGTTTCTCAGCATCCGTTGCCGTAAAAAATAAACCGCCTTCTTTATCATCCCAGAACAGTTTGATCATGTCTTCGGTCAGACGCTTTGCCTCTCTTAAATATTCTTCTTTAAATGTCGCTTCGTAAAGATCGATAAGCCCGTGAATAAAAAACGCATAATCTTCAAGCGTACCTAAAATACCGGCTTCACCATCGCGATAACGATGAAGCAATCTGCCATCTTGTCTCACCAGGGTCATGAGAATAAATTGTGCCGCTTTTTCAGCAGCTTCTCGATATTTTGGCTCATCCAACACCCGTGACCCAAGTGCTAAACTGGAAATCATCAAACCATTCCAGTCCACGAGCACCTTATCATCCAAATGCGGGCGGGGACGGAATTTACGGACTTCAAATAACTTATGCTTGGACTCATTAAGAATTTGCTTAATCTCCTCCGGCGTTTTCCCGAATTTCTGCGCCGTTTCATCTAAACTATGAGTAAGATAAAGAATATTTTTGCCTCTGAACTCGCCGTGAGGATCAGAGAGGGCATTCCCCTGCGATTCAACACCGTAATTATAATCGAATACCTCTGCCGTCTCTTTGCCAAGATGTTCAACAATCTCCTGATACCGCCAGAGATAAAATGCTCCTTCTTTCTTTTCACTAGATAAGCCTTCCGCTGGCGTCATATTGGCAAATTTCTCCGGAGGGAGGCTGTCGGCGTCTTCTGCCGAATAAAAACCGCCTTGAGGATCCGTCATATCTCTCAAGACGTATTCAAAAATCTCCCGGGCGATGCGGGCATATTCTTCTTTGCGCGTGGCTTGGTACGCCTCCAAATAAGTTTTGGATAATATCGCCTCGTCATAGAGCATCTTCTCAAAATGCGGAATATGCCATCTCTGATCTGTTGAATAACGATGAAATCCACCACCGATGTGATCATACATTCCACCCTTTGACATTTCGGTCAACGTCTTTTCAACCATTTCCAATGCTTTCGGTTCATTCGCGCGTTTCCAATATCTCAAAAGGAAAGATAAATTATGACTCGATGGAAATTTGGGCGCTCCACCGAAGCCCCCATAATGGGAATCAAACCGTTGGGCATATTGTCCATAAGCACTTCGAAGTGTCCCTTCCTTGGGTATAGGATTTCCCCCGATTTGTCCCCAGAATGATTTGGTCTGAAGATTCTGGGTTATGGAATTGCTGGATTTAATTAACTCATCCCGTTTATTCTGCCAGGCATCGTGAATAGACAACAACAATTCTTTAAAGCCCGGCCGCCCCCATTGCGATTCCGGGGGAAAGTATGTCCCAGCGTAAAACGGTTTTCTATCAGGCGTTAAGAATACCGACATGGGCCAGCCTCCGCTCCCTGTCAGAGACATAACCACCTTCATGTAAATATTGTCAACGTCCGGTCGTTCTTCCCGGTCGACTTTGATCGAAACAAAATATTTATTCATGACTTCGGCTATCTCGGGATTTTCAAACGACTCATGTTCCATGACATGACACCAATGGCACGTCGAATAACCAACAGACAAAAAAACTAGCTTACCTTCGGCCTTGGCCTTGGCAAAGGCCTCCTCTCCCCATGGATACCAATGGACGGGATTGTCGGCGTGCTGTAACAAATAAGGGCTTTTCTCTTCTGATAATAAGTTTTTATCCAGATATTTCTTAAGAGGGCCTGTATTAGATTTCATTTTTCTTTTTTGCGCTTCGATTTCCTTGATCATTTGCATTGCTGTTTTAGGGCGCTGGCGTTTTACATCTCGCTGAATCGCATAAAAAACAGCAAGGATTCCGATAACAATGCAAATTGTAATCAATATTTTTCTCATTCAAACCCCAATCAATCTATCTGTCCAAAACCGATTGTACTGATTTTAAAAAATCTGCCGGTGGAACATAACCGATCACACGGGCCTCTTCAACTTCCTGGCCATTCTCATCCAAGAAGACAACCATCGGCAGGCCAAAGACCTCATATTGCTCCAGAACCTGTTGAACAGCAGGCGCCATCATGTCGGTCGCATCAACTCTCAGACGGACAAATTTTTCTAGCTCTTTGGAAACCGCCAGATTCGTGAACACAAAATTTTCCAGTTCATGGCAGGTGATACACCAGTCCGCATAGAAATCAATCACCACCGGCTGCTTCTTTTGTTCGGCGATGGCGAGCTTATAAGGCTTATATTCGTCCCAGGCAAGGCCTGCCTTAGGTGTCAGGATTGATGAAATAATCGAAATCCCCAAAGCCAATCCCGTCAATCCCACCCCCCATTTCAGCCGGACGAACAACGGTTTTTCCTTCCCGGACCTCTCGAAAAATCCAAGATACAGTCCTCCCAAAATCAAGGTAACGGGAAAAACCCATTTCACAAATTCCGCATTGAGGGCAATGGCAAAGTAATATAAAGAAAATCCTAAAAGAATAACACCGAAAACATGCTCGATCCACACAAGCCAGCTTCCGGCCTTGGGAATTTTCTTGAGCAGCCCAGAAAAAGTTCCCAAAATTAAATACGGCAATCCCAGTCCCAACGAAAAAACGAAAAAGGACAAAAAGCCAAAGAGCGGATTCCCTTGGTCTGCCACGGAGGTTAGTAAGGCCAAAACCGGCGGGCCGATGCAAGGGGCGGCAAAAACACCAACGAACATGCCGGAAAAGAATAATCCGAAAAATCTGATGCTTCGACCATGCTCAGTCCCTCGATTTTCACTCAGGACTGAGCCCTGAGCAACGTCGAAGGGCTCAGCATCGGCCCTGCCTCGCACCGAGTGCTTCTCGATTTGTGCTCCCTCGGGCCGAGTCCCTTGAGTCCAAGCTCCCTCGGGACGAGGTCGGCACGAGGTGAGCGTAGTCGAAGGGCTGACTCTCCTTAACCGCTCCAACTTCTGTAATAATTCCGAAGGAACGCGTAACTGAAACACGCCGAACATCGAAAGCGCCAGACAGAACATAAGAAGTGCAACCGTTAAAACGACCCATTTATTTTGTAAGATGCCTCCAAACAAGGCTCCAGTCATCGCCGCAAAGACGCCTAGGGAGCTATACATCACAGCCATCCCCAGTACATAAACAAAAGCCCTTCCAAATGAAGAAAGCAATCTAACCGGCTGTCCCCCGCCTGTGGCGGGGCAGGCCTGCGGCGGTTTAAACAGCGACACGGT
>CAZUJQ010000153.1:0-4213 GCA_964620805.1 uncultured Planctomycetales bacterium
TTTTTTTAAAACTCAACAGCAACACAAGTGGTCAAAACCATTCGAAAATGCTATAGAAACCCTGCAACAAGCAGGCGAATGGGAAAAGAAACGAAGGGGTTCAGGAAATAGGAATCCCTTTTTCGAACGTAGAGGGGGGAACGTTAGTGAGAGTGGAAAATGGTCCGAAGTACGCAAAAGCCAGCTAAGGTATTTTTTCTAGGGACTCCCTTTTTTGAAATTATTCGGTCCTCAATTAAGGAAAACGCCTTACTTGGGGCGAGTCCCTATCTAAGTCCTTCACAAAATACTCAGTTTGCAACAACGCCGGAGCAAGAACTCCGGCATGGATGGGAGTACGCATGAAAGAAGCCAGCATATTGATTGTCGAAGACGAAAACATTTTCGCGATGAACCTAGAGCGTAAGCTT
The DNA here is from genome assembly GCA_964620805.1 of uncultured Planctomycetales bacterium. GTDB lineage: Bacteria > Omnitrophota > Gorgyraeia > Zapsychrales > JAHFFX01 > CAZUJQ01. Next base: position 411 of record CAZUJQ010000153.1, read on the forward strand.
GAGCGGTTGGGGTATTCCATCTCGGGCGTAGCGTGTTCTGCGGACTCGGCGGTTCAACTGGCGAATGAGAAGCAACCCCAGCTTGTTCTTATGGACATTGCTCTGAAGGGCGGCCAGGACGGAATCGATGCAGCTCACAAAATCCAGAGTCTTGATATTCCCGTCGTCTTTCTCAGCGCTCTAAGCGACGATGGAACTATCAATCGAGCGAAGGAAACCGATCCTTTTGGCTATTTGGTGAAACCCCTCGAAGAAAGATCCCTTCGCATCACCATTGAGATAGCCCTTTACAAGCATCGAGTGGAACACCAACTCAAGGAGGAGATAGCTCGAAGACAAAAAGCGGAAGATGAGCTTGAGCGGTCGAATAAGGAACTTGAAAACTTCGCTTCCATTGCATCCCATGATCTTCGTGAGCCACTTAGAACGATGTCCTGTTACCTTAGGCTGTTACAACGAGAATCTCAAAATGAATTGAATTCGAAATCTAGTGAGTACCTTGATTTTGCTCTGAAAGCGGCGCCGCGCATGTCAGACCTAATAAATGATCTCCTGGAATATTCGCATGCTGGCAAAAAGCAGGAAGCGCCTACCTTGGTGGATTGCAATGCAGTTGTTGGTACCATATTGAGTAATCTCGCCGCCGCTACGCAAGAAAGCCACGCCGAAATCACATGTGATTCGCTTCCCACGGTGCTTTCCGACGAGAGAGAACTTGGCCAGCTATTTCAAAACCTGATCAGCAATGCGATTAAATATCAAGGTGAACGAAGCCCGAAAATCCATATCCATTGCGGCGTTGTGAATGGTGAGTGGCGATTTTCTATACGTGACAACGGAATCGGTATTGCTCCCGAGGAACGGGACCAAATCTTTGTTGCCTTTCGACGGTTACATATCCGAGGAGAGTACGAGGGAACCGGAATCGGACTTGCCATCTGTAAAAAGATTGTCGAGGCTCATGGTGGTAAGATTTGGGTTGAATCTGTCATAGGTGAGGGCTCCACGTTTTATTTCACACTGCCGGTCTTGAAGGTCGAAGAAACAAAGAAACTCGTAAACGCATGAAGAACTCAAACAACAAGACGAAAGCAGATTTATCAAAATCGAAAGAAAAAGAAACAAAGCAATCTTTCCCCATCGTGGGTATCGGCGCCTCCGCAGGTGGCCTTGAAGCATTCCAGCAACTTTTTAAGAATTTACCCCCCGACACCGGGATTGCATTCGTTCTAGTTCAGCATTTAGATCCCACACATGAAAGCGCTCTCACCCAAATACTTTCCAAGGCAACGAAGATGCCGGTCAGTGAGGTGAAGGATGAGATGCGTGTGGAACCTAACTGTGTCTACATCATTCCGCCCAACTCAGATCTCGCCCTTTCAAATGGAAGTTTGAGAGTTTTGCCGCGCCCCCAAGGGCGACACATGCCCATCGATTCCTTCTTTAAGACGTTGGCTCAAGTTAGAGGAAGTAACGCTATCGGTGTGGTTTTGTCGGGTTCAGGTTCAGATGGCACGCTTGGCCTTCAAGCAATTAAAGCAGAAGAGGGACTGACGTTTGTTCAGGATTCAAAAACTGCGAAATATGATCAGATGCCATTGAGCGCTGTGGCTGCCGGATGTGTCGATTTTATTCTCGAACCAGGAGCCATTGCGAAGGAACTGATACGCATTAGTCAGCATTCCTACGTGCGATCATCGCTACAAGCTCAAGGCGAAGAAGGCGAAGAAGGCGAAGAAGGCGAAGAATTATCTCAAGAAACTATCAGTGATGTCAATAAGATTTTGGCGCTTCTTCGTAAAAGTCACAAGGTGGATTTTACCCACTATAAACATACCACTCTCAACCGTCGGATTCTGCGGCGAATGCTCGTTCATAAAATAGAGGGCTTAGGGAATTATGTTAACTACCTCAAAAAAACGCCATCTGAAGTAGACGATCTCTTCAACGATTTCCTTATTAACGTAACCTCTTTTTTCAGAGATCCCGAAGCGTTTCAGGCTCTAAAGGACATAGTACTCCCAAGCGTTGTAAAGGGTAGAACCTTTGATTCACCGATTAGGATTTGGGTCCCTGGGTGTGCCACGGGCGAAGAGGTTTACTCCATAGTTATTTGTCTCATGGAAGCCCTTGGAGATATGGCGGCCAATACCCTCATCCAGGTTTTTGCGACCGACGTTGGTGAAAAGGCCATACAAATAGCCCGCGTCGGAATCTACTCGGCGGATACTCTCCAGGAAACCGTCTCTTCGGAACGCCTGCGCCGTTTTTTTGTTAAGGTGGAAGGTGGCTATCAAATAAATAAACAGATCCGAGACCAGTGCGTTTTCGCCTTGCAAAACGTAACTGCCGATCCGCCCTTTTCAAGGATGGATCTTATCAGTTGTCGTAATCTTTTAATTTACCTCGGTGCTCCTTTACAAAAAAGGGTGATTTCTATTTTTCACTATGCTCTGAAGGACACCGGACATCTCTTTCTCGGCAACGCAGAGAATATTACCGGCTATTCGGATCTATTCTCTATAAAGGACAAAAAGCACAAGATTTATTCGAAGATTGCGACAGCTCTTCGCCCAGAATTTGCTTTTCCGACGAGCTTTGCTCTTCATGAAAAAACCGCGTTCGCAAAAGGGGGGGAGCCTTCTCACCTTTCTAACCGGGGTTTGGATATCGGAATTGAACTACAGAAAGAAGCTGAGCGAGTCATTTTGAATGACCACGCTCCGTGTGGAGTCATCGTGAATGACAACATGGACATCCTCCAGTTTCGTGGCGATACAAGCCCCTATCTTGCGCCAGCCCCCGGAAAGGCGAGCCTTAATCTTTTGAAAATGATGCGTGAGGGGTTGGGCGTCAATTTGCGATCACTCATTCAGCAGGCGAAAAAGGATGGGAAAACCGCAAGAAAAGATGGGCTTCAGGTAAAATTTAACGGTCACACTCAAAGTGTTTGCGTCACGGCCAGCTTGTTAAATTCAGCTCACCAAGGGGGAGAAAACTATTTCCTTATTCTATTTAAAGAAGTAGCCCCAGCACAGCCTATCAAACCCACAGAAAGGCAGCAATTACGAAAAGGCCAAAAGCTATCCCGGCTCCTGGAGCTCGAACAGCAACTGAACCGGTCAGAGGAGAATCTGAGGGCAACTCGGGAAAGTCTGCAAGCCACCATTGAAGCGCAGGAAGCCGGCAATGAAGAACTTAAAAGCGCCAGTGAAGAAATATTATCAGCAAACGAAGAGTTGCAGAGCACTAACGAAGAACTCGAAACCTCCAAAGAAGAGTTGCAATCGGCTAACGAAGAATTGAATACGGTCAACGATGAGCTAAGAAATAGAAACACTGAGGCGACTCATCTGAATAACGATCTCACGAATCTCCTTACCAGTGTCAAGATTCCCATCATTATGGTGGGATGCGATCTCAGAATCCGGCGCTTCAATCCTGTCTCGGAAAAACTTTTTAAGTTCATTTCCTCCGACGTTGGTCGGTCTATCTCCGACATCAAACCAAGTATTGTAATTCCCAATTTGGAAGCGTTGATTTTGGATGTTATCGACTCTGTCACTCCACGCGAAGTCGAAGTGCAGGATGGAGCACGACATTGGTATTCACTCTTGGTACGACCCTATAGAACTATCGATAATAAGATTGACGGGGCAGTACTAATCCTCATCGATATCCATGCGATGAAGGAGATGGCAAACTATACCGCAAATATCGTGGCAACCGTGCCGCTTCCGCTCTTGGTCATTGACGAAGGCCTTCGAGTCATCACAGCCAATCGGTCCTTCTACGAAACGTTT
>CAZUJQ010000154.1:0-4212 GCA_964620805.1 uncultured Planctomycetales bacterium
AATATATTACATCTTCACCATGTTCAATCGCAATGATTAAAAGAAGGTATTCCTTCAGATGGCGCGTCAGGAGGAAATTCTGACGGACATGCTCTCTCCCATTTTCCCCCAACCGCTTGGCATAGACGGGGTCATTCAAACACTGTTTGATGGCAAAGGCAGCGCCTTCGACACTGCTGCAGAGAAGTCCACTGTGCTTGTGAATTACCTGAAGGGGAATCCCTCCGACACGAGAGGCGACAACGGCCTTGCCCTTCCACAGGGCTTCACTGATTGTTAAACCAAAGCCCTCCCGAATGGACTTCTGAACGATCACAGTAGAAGCCCGCTGAAGGGCGTTAATCTCCACATCACTCCCAGGAGGAAGTTCCAAGATATGGATGTCGGACTGGCCCTGCGCCTTTGACCGAACTTCGGCAAGGACCTGGCCCCCTTCCGGGTCGTCACTAGCTCCGCCTCCTGCCAGGATTAATCTACATTCTGCTGTTTTTCTAACCAATTGGAACGCCTGAATGACTCCTATTGGATCTTTCAGTGCGTCGAAACGGGAAATCTGTGTCACCAAAGGCTTGTCTTGAGGAATACCCAATCTCTGCAAAACTGCATGGATGGTTTCCTCTGAAAGTTCCCGATTCTTATCGCTCAGGGGATCAATGGATGGGGAAATGAGAAACTGGCGGATTTGGAGTTGCCGGGCAAATTGAGGGGCGGAAAAAATCGCCGCATCGTATTGGTCCACGAATTTCTTGATAAACCGCCAGGCACTCCCGTGGGGAGCCGACACATCGATGTGGCATCGCCATACCCAGCGATTTCCTTGTCTTGACTTTGCCCGAATAAGAGCCGCCGGCTGAGGATCGTGGATAAAGACCACATCGCCATCAAGAGAAAGGCTGCGTGCATTTTGGGTGTTGGTTTCAAGAAAGATTCGATAGTCTTTATTGGTGAAGCCCTCAGATTGTCCATGGAGGGCATTATGAAGCTTCTTTGTCACTTGGAAGAAGGCCTCCCCTCCTTTAATCACATCCCAACGGCTCGGCAGGCCCAGTTCATTAAGAAGGGGAACCATGCGATGAAGGATTTCAGCAACGCCCCCACCGGTGGCGGTGGAGTTGATATGTTGAATCCGACGGCCGCGCAGGCGTTCAGCCAGGAACCGAAGCTCATCCAGTACTTGACGGCCGACGATCGGCTCATAGGCCTCCAGAGAAAAGATCATGCCATCACCTTGAGTTCTTCAAGCCGAGCTCGAACAAGTTGAAGGATGGTCTGTCGCAGTTCCTCCATCGTGTGCGTATAGGGATTAAGAAAGGCAACGGCCCGGGCGAGTTTTTCCTCACCCAAACTCTTCTCAAACCAAGCCGAGAAGTCGTTTCTCCCTCGTTCGAGCCTGAGTCGTGCCTCAAAGATATGAAAGTATAAACTATCGATCGTGATGGCCTCAAGGCATTTGGCAAACTCTTCGAGATTTTTTGCCTGATAAGGGGTCGGTGAAATCACACTGACCGCCTTCACGAACTGAAACGCCTCTTCAGGTTTGGCAAAACGAAGACGGGCAAATAGATGGGCTTTCAGGTAACGCTCGATGACTTCCGCAAGTCTCTCCCGAAGGGCGCGGATCGTCTGAAACTCAACGGTATTGATGCCCGCAAGCTGCTCCCCAAGTTCCTTATCTCCCAGAACCTCTGTGATCCAATACACAAAGTCGTTTGGTGGCTCCGGTGTCAGGTACTGGTGCTGCTGGAGAAAATGATGGGTATGATGAAAGATGACCGAACCAGGAAGGACCCGAATATACTTTAGAAGCTGAGACAACGTCGCAGCCCGGATACTGGTCAGTTCCTGAATGGAAAGACGTGTATAGAACTTAAATGGCTCGTTGGCTTCAGGGAGATTCATTTTACTTTCCCTACTCGAATGGCCAAGATCCGCCTGAGCAATACCCGGACTTGTTGTGGAGATCGCAGTCCATATCGAGCCAAGGTTCTTTTCGTAAAAGGCCCGACTCGAATCGTAAGGCCCTTTGACCGGAGGAGTGCAAAGGCATTTTCATCTGTCAGGTCATCCCCAAGATAGACTGGGAAAAGGCCCCTCTTTGCGCCGAACACCTTTTCCTGCCGGGCCATGAGCCAGTCGACGATTTTCCCTTTATGCCAAAGGACAGGAGGTCTGATTTCCAAGACCATTTTGCCAAAGGTCGCTCGGACTCTGCCAGTCTGTCGGTAAGGACGTATGCTTTCTTGAACAATCTGCTTAACCCGCACCCGGTCGGAGCGCTTCACTTTTCGAAAATGGATACTCAAGGTTAAACCTTTGTCCTCCACCCATGCCCCTCGAATTGGCTTAAGACGCATTTTGAGGTGCCGAGCGATCCGCTGAAGGAGGGGGCGCTCTCTCAAAGCCACAGGATTCACATAGCGGAGCCTTGGGCCCTGAAGTTCCAGCCCATGGTTTCCGATATAATGTAGAGGTTTTATTCCCACAAGCCTCTTGAGTTCCTTTAACCGTCGGCCGCTTATGACTACTACCCTAACACCCGGTTGGCTGACCAACTGTTGGATTAAATGCTTCATCGATATCGGCAAGTGGGCTTTCGATGGGTCATCCACAACAGGAGTAAGCGTCCCGTCATAATCCAGGAATAGAAGAAGATACTTTGCCAAAGCGATCTCCCGCCTGAGAAGGGGCCAATGGACCCAAAGCGATTTCATCTTGTCTGGGTGTCGAGTGGAGAAACTTCCTTCTGCGGGATCGGCTGGAGTTTGGCGAGTTCTGTCACAAGATTGGCCGCCCATCGGTACACATTATGTTCCTGAATGGTCTGGCGCATCCGCGACATCCTCGTCTCCTGCTCTGACGGATCCATCTTCAGGGCGTAGTATATCGCCTCGGCCACCTGGTCGGTATCGTAGGGATTGGCCAAAAGGGCATCCCGGAGTTCACGGGAAGCCCCGGTGAATCGACTCAGGATGAGGGCCCCCCGATGGTCTGTTCTTGAAGCCACAAACTCTTTCGCAACGAGATTCATTCCATCGTGAAGGGAGGTCACTAAACAAACATCGGCTGCTTGATAGAAAGGGGTGATCTCCTCGTGGCTATGGTGTTTCTTAAGAAACAGGATCGGTTTCCAAGTCTTTGTTTGAAAACGCCGATTGATCCGATCCGCCTCGGCATCCAATTCCTCACCGAGATCGCCGTATCGCTTGATCAGGGTCCTGCTGGGGGCTCCAAGTTCGACAAAGGTAAATTTTCCCTGAAAGGCGGGATATTTCTCCAAGAATCGCTCAATGGCCCTAAAACGTTCGGAAATCCCTTTGGTATAATCAATCCGGTCGACACCGACCCCAAGCCACTGCACATCTATGCCAAGTATCTTAAGAAGATTTTCCTTATTGGAAACTGGCAAGGGAGGAAATGTCGCATTTTCGGCAATGCTAATAGGAAATGGTTTGACCCGTGTCACATGACCGGCCCGATTCACTGTAAACTGTTCCCAGTCTAACCTCGATTCTAACATTCTATCTACCGTATCCAGAAAATTGTTACAGTGAAACTGGATGTGGAATCCAAGAAGGTCCGCCCCCAGCATCCCATCGAGGAGCTCCCGAGCCCATGGGCAGATCCCGAAGGCCTCAGGGTTTGGCCAGGGGATATGCCAGAAAAGGGCAACCTTCGCATCCGGGCGTTTTTCTTTAATAAGCCGCGGTAAAAGCGCAAAGTGGTAATCCTGAATCAGAATACAGGGTTGCTCTGTTCCCTCAAGTTCTTCAAAAGCGGCTTGAGCAAATTTGGCATTTGCCCGTGAATAGTGTTCCCAGTCTTTGGCTCGGAAAAGGGGCCTCGTATGGGCAATATGGCAGAGGGGCCAGAGGCCCTCGTTGGCAAATCCGTAGTAGTAACCTTCTTCCTCCTCTTTGGTTAACCACACCCGCCTTAATGTATAAAGGGGTTCTTCCGGCGGGACCCTCAGTTGATCGTTGGTATTGACGGTTTCTCGATCCGCGTCTCCCGCCCCATGGGCAATCCAAGTTCCGCCGCAGGCCCTCAAGATCGGCTCAACCGCCGTCACCAGGCCACTGGCCGGAACGATGCATCGGATCTCATGTCCCTGTTGGACATGCATATAAGGTTCCCGGTTTGCGATGACAATCAGCGGTTGGTTTTGAAGAGCCGTCCGGACATGTTCTTTCAGTCTTTCTGCGGTCCAACGCG
>CAZUJQ010000155.1:0-4154 GCA_964620805.1 uncultured Planctomycetales bacterium
TCCTTGCCAGCTCCTCTTCCTTATTATTCCGTTTTACCTTGCCTTCTTTCCACACTTCGTAACAAGGCTTCCCCGCTTCGTTACCGCTCTCTTTTTTTGGCTTCCCTGTGGAAAATTGCCAGGTCGCCCCTTCTTGCGGCCACCTCTGGTTCGCTTACCGCTCCGGGCTGGAGTTTTGCCTGGCCCCCTTCAGATTCCGCCTCACAACGGACACCCTGGGCTATCGGCTACGAGTCCTCCCCGAGTCAGGGAGCTCGATGGGTCTTTCACCCGCTATCCTGCTCAGCTGCGAGGCACGCAATTCCAATAACTCAAATTCCAATCCTCGAACTGGAGAGTTTGGAATTTTGAAACTGGGTATTGGAAATTGTTTGGTCATTGGAAATTGTGATTTGTGAATTAAACCGTTTGCGGCAGCTTTCTCGAAATATGCCTGCACTTGGGGAAATGGCTGCAGCCCCAGAAAATCCCCCCTCTTTTGGAACGCCGCTCCACCAGCTCGCCGCCACAACCCTCTTCGGGGCATTTGATTCCCGTAGAGAACGCCTCAGCGTATTTACACCCGGGAAAGCCGGAACAACTGAGGAATTTGCCTTTCCTCCCCCACTTGATTGTAAGCGGCTTCCCGCATTGCGGACACCTCTTATCGATGAGGGTCTGAGTCTTGGTGATGTGTTTCATGGCAAAATCAAGCTCTTCTTTAAAGGGCTGATAGAATCCCTTCAAGAGCTTGGTATATTCGAGTTTTCCCTCCTCCACGAGATCCAGGTTTTCCTCCATGAGGGCAGTAAAACCGATGTCCATGACTTTGGGAAAATATTCCACCAAAAGATCACAGATCTTCATCCCCAACTCCGTTGCTGTAAAATATCCACGCTCGCGGATCACATAATTCCGGGCGACCAACGTCTGAATAATCGAGGCGTACGTGCTCGGCCGACCGATCCCCCCCTCCTCCAGGGTCTTGACCAAAGAGGCCTCCGAATACCGCGGCGGCGGTTTCGTGAAGTGCTGAGAGGGATGGGCTTCAACCAATTCCAAGGCATCCCCGGTAAAATAATGTGACAGGTCAACGGCCTTTTCCTCCGGCGGGATTTCTTTTTCCACCTTCAGATACCCATCAAAGACCAGCGTCGAGACGGAACTGCTAAATTCAAAGCGGCCGGCTTTGATCTCCACTCTTTTTTGCTGATAGACCGCCGGGGTCATTTGGGAACTGACGAACCGGCGCCAGATCAAATCATAAAGCTTATATTGATCCCCTTCGAGAAACGCTTTGAGATCTTCAGGGCGGCGCAGGACATCCGTAGGACGGATCGCCTCATGCGCTTCTTGCGCGGATTTACGGGATTTATAGAAATTGGGTTTCTCCGGAAGATAGGAATTCCCATAATCTTTTTTAATGAGATTGCGAACGCGGTTGATGGCCTCCCCGGCAACATTCACCGAATCGGTCCGCATATAGGTGATGAGACCGACGGCTTCCCCTTTTCCGATCTCCAGGCCCTCGTAAAGTTCCTGGGCCACCATCATGGTCCTGGCGGCATTGAATCCTAACTTATGAAAGGCTTCCTGCTGCAAGGTGCTCGTGATAAAGGGCGGGAAAGGGTTTCGTTTGACCTCTTTTTCTATAACGGCCGAGACCGCAAATTTCTGCTTCTGGATTTCTTCAATAATGTTCTGGGTCACTGCTTGTGTGGGGAGCCCTGGATCCTTGCCGTCTATTTTTTCGAGACGGGCGCGCAAGAAACCGGAGATCCCGGCTTTGTGCAAATCCACTTCGATCATCCAGTATTCCTGAGGGGTAAAACCCTGGATCGCGCGTTCCCGTTCCACGACCAGACGCAAAGCAACCGACTGCACCCGTCCCGCACTTAACCTCGAGCCCACCTTCTTCCAGAGAAGCGGGCTGATCTGATACCCGACAATCCTGTCCAAGATGCGCCGGGCCACCTGGGCATTCACCTTCTTTTCATCAAACCTTTGGGTCGTCTGAAACGCCTTCAAGACCGCCTCTTTGGTGATCTCGTGGAAGGTGACCCGATAAAATTTCTTCTCATCGCCGATCTGATGGGCGATGTTCCAGCCGATCGCCTCGCCCTCGCGGTCGGGGTCGGTGGCGACATAAATCTCTTTTTTGTTGGCGGCCTCCTTTTTGAGCTCGAACAAGACCTTCTTTTTCTCTCGGACCACCACCCACCGGGGATGGAAATCGTGCTCCAGATCCACGCCCAAGCTCGACTTCGGCAAATCAATCAGGTGTCCCATCGAGGAAACGACTTTGTATTGATCTCCTAAAATCTTGTGGATCGTTTTGACCTTGGCCGGCGACTCAACAATCACTAAGGCTTTCATCAATCGAAATCCTCTCTTTTTATTTTTTTATTCGCCGAATGCTCCGCGGTTTGCTACGGGGAGGTTCATTCGCAACGGACAAACATTTTTCCGGGCAACGGCTTAATAATGTTTTTGAGTTCTAATCTCAGCAAGGCTGCCGTCAAACGAGGAATCGACAGATCGCATAGTTCCGCTAGCGTATCGATGTGGACAGGCTCCTCATGGAGGCGTTGGTAAATCCGCTTTTCTTCCGGGCTCAATCCTTCGGGGGAAGCCAATGGCAAGACAGGCGGAGCCGTTGCCGCAAGACACCTTTCTTTAGCAACGGCTGTGCTCGCGGCGCCTCTTTTTTCTCTCAAGAAAGACTTCAAAGGGATCTTAAGCTCTTCTAGGACATCTTCAATACAAGTGACCATCTTTGCGCCCTCTTTAATCAAACGGTTGACCCCTTGGGCGGTGGGCTGGTCCACTTTTCCGGGAACCGCAAAAACCTCACGACCCTGATCCAAGGCGAAGTCACTGGTGATCAAGGCGCCGCTCTTCTGGGCTGCTTCCACCACAATGACCCCTTCGGCAAGACCGCTGATCAAACGGTTGCGACGAGGAAAATTCCTTGACAAAGGGGGAGTGTCCATAGGAAATTCCGAGATAAGCGCGCCCGATTGAGAAATCTCTTGGGCTAACCTTTCATTCTCTTTAGGATAAACATGATTGAGACCGCAGCCTAAAACCGCGAACGTGACTCCCCCGGCCTTGAGGGCACCCCGGTGGCTGGCGGTATCAATTCCCCACGCCATCCCCGAGATAACCGTTAAACCCGCCTCGGCAAGGCCTATGGCAAACCTTTCCGCCATGCTTAAACCATAGACCGAGGCCCGGCGCGAACCCACCATCGCCACTCCCGGCATATTTAAGACCTGGATGTTGCCTTTGACATAAAGCACCGAAGGCGGATCCGGGATCTCTTTTAACCGCCCCGGATACTCTGCATCCTGAAACGTAACCAGGTGGATATCTTTTTTGCGTACCAGATTATATTCTTTTTTTAGATAGCTGTCTTTAGGAAAATCCTGAATATTTGCGAGGACTTTGTTGGTGAGAAATTGCTGTTGGATGAGTTCGCCAAGGACAGGTTCCTTTAAGGTCAGGATCCTGGCCGCGGATCCAAAATGATCCAGGAGTTTCTTTAAATCGAGCGGCCTGATCCCTGGCAAAGCGTTAAGGATTAAAAGAGCGTCTAACTCAGTCATCGATCAGCCTCAAGTCTGAATGACCCAGATTGTATAAGATTACAAAAATACCCCTTTTTCGACTTACACTACATTTTTAATACGGTCACTTTTGTAGTGTAATAACCATCTCTTCGATTTCCTTGTCAAAAAGGGGTAATTTTTCTTTGTTTTTTCGCAGTACCTGAAAAACGGCTTCTTTCCATTTCTTAGGGAATTCATCAAATTGTTTTTTCAAGTACTGATGATCAGAAATTCCATAGGTACAGATCGCTTGTTCCAAGTCTTTTAATTTTTTGTCCTCTACCCGCCTGCGGTTTGCGATAATCACTTTATGCAGGCAATAATTCGAAGGACTTGGGACCGTGATTTTAATTCCGTTCTCAGTGATATGGATCGGGTCCTCCAACAATAAGTTGACAAACCTTAAGGGGATGGCGCTTAGGCCAAGCTTTTTAAATCTTATGGCTCCTTCAGTTCCTCTGCCTTTCTCCGGGGTTATAAATTCAATCTTAAAGTCTGTATTCCATAAGTAGGGTCTGCTGAAAAAAGATTTTTAACCAAACGGTTATAACTTTGGGCGGCCGA
>CAZUJQ010000156.1:0-4119 GCA_964620805.1 uncultured Planctomycetales bacterium
AATAGACGAAGGTCTATTGCTCGCCAACTAACAAAATACTTTATGTTCTGTGTGCATTGCGGAAAAAGCGTGGAGCACGAGGGCAAATTTTGTCGTCATTGCGGCAAGCAAGTTGCTGCATATATGCAGCACAGGCCAAATATCGAGGGACAAAACAAAACGGGGATCAAGAGATTTCTATTTACGGCGAGTCCGCGACTCCTGTCGTCGCTCGGGCTGCTCATGTTCCTTTTAGGGATGAGCCAACAAAGTCCTCCGTACTGGGCAGCAGGCTTAATCATAATGATCATGGCTGTTGTATACGCGTCTGCCCGTGATCGCATGCGTGGCATCAAGCCATCTAATTCCCTCAGAATCGCCTTAGAAATTGGAGGGATTTTGTTAGCTTCCGCCGTATTCTTCGTGCAACCAAATTTATATCAGACCTCACAGGAAGAACCGATCGCTTTATTTGCGCTTACTGTAAGCATAGTTGCGTACATGAACCTACTTCTTAAGCGATACGGTCTCAAAGGGGGCACGAGGGTCGCCGTAGCTTGCGGCAGCGGCATTGCTCTTTGGGTCGGAATTATATATCTTACGGTGGCAATAAAGTAGAATCGCCCCTCTCTTTATCCTATACTGGGTTATGTCAATTATATCGAGCATTCTATTGGCCGTTGCGGTCCCCTGACTTCGGGATGTTTTGGATAGGCGATAATTATCGTCCGTATCTTCCGAGTTTTTACCCTGTAAACGTATGGGCATCTTGTTGTATATCGCTGCCTCGGCGGTCTTCCTGGCGTTTGTTTTTGTCGTGAAAGAACTGCGGTCCCTGCGACGCGAGATCAACGGTATCAACAACCAGCTGACCACTGTGAACGACGAGTTTATGGAAGACGTCAAGAATACGCTTGCGCATCAAAAACAGTTCTCCGAGGAGGTCATGAACGCCATACGGGAGATGAGCGATTCTCTCGCGGAGACGAGCGAGAAGATAGACGAAACGGCTGAAGCGGACGACGACAATCTCTACAATGACGCGCGGAGTCTTGTGGTGAAACATCAGATCTGTTCGACCTCTCTTCTCCAGAGGGTTTTACGCGTATGGTATGCGCGCGCGGCACGTCTCATCGCGGCTTGAAGAAGAGGGCGTGGTCGCAGCTGCGCACGACAGCAAGCCGAGGAAAGTGCTAGTGAAAGAATGATCCTTATGCGGCAATGGAGAGGTTGTTGCGCGAGTCTTGATTTTTCATTTCCTCGTCGAGCAATTTTCTAAGCCGTGCATTGAATTCCTCAACCAACTGATGGCCTTTGTTAGGCATCAGCTCAGCGTGCGTTACAGTCTTCGTGACCTCACCAACAAATTTGTCGGTCACCTTGCCTTCTGTTCTATCAAGTATTATCTCGATCGAGCGTTCTCTCCCGGCGACAGCATTGAGAATCAGGCGTCTGGCGATCAGTTCCGCATATGATCGGTCGCTTCCCTCCGCAATTCGCGCCAGTTCTTCTCTAAGGAACGCGGAGTCACCACGCGAACCGATAGGTCTCCCGTGTGGATTGGCGTTATTGCCCGGCAGGAATCTGCCGGTCCTCGTGTCCCGCCCCACCGCTTTTTCACCGGTTATAAACGGCGTTTTGTGCCTTACCGCGCTCATAGTCAATGCCCCAGTGCGTTGCGCTAGGTTCTCCTTATGTTAGCATAAAATTGCTCAAAAATTGTTTTTACTGAACTATCCAAAACGCCCTGTGCTTTTGGCACAAGGTAGTCTACTGACGAAAATTTTAGAATCAGTAATGGTCGCGACTACGAAAAACAAATTGACCAGCTCGTCTATAAACTCTACGGCCTCACCCCGGAGGAGATTGAGATTGTAAAAAAACAATGGCAAATAATCAAAAATCTGCCGAATTTAAGACACTCATGGATTATGCAAAAGAAATGCATCATCGCTATTTCCGCGCACTTTCCGCTTTCTATGCCTTTGAAGCTCTTAAGGAAGTCAGAGCGCCTAATCTCATTGGCCAATCAGATGCAGAAAAAAAACGCAAAAACAATCGCCAGATATAGTGGCTTTTTCACCCCATCGCAAGAGGCTTTAAGAGTTTATTTTTTCTTGGAGCTTGCAAAAATGTTTGATTCCTCTAAAAAGGCATTGCATATCTATAAGATTTTGAACCACTGTGCGCTGAAGCGCACAGACTCAAACTGGTCTCGTCCTGAAGGACGAGAGCCTATGAGCTGCTGATGCTGAACTCCTCATCGTCATCTTTGTGGTCTGCTATGTATTGTCGAATCATTTCCGTCGTTACGTTGCCCGTACTCACGCTGAAAAATCCGCGCGCCCACAGGTGATCCATACGATATGCGCCTTGAGATCATAGAGCCCGTGTGATGATTTTCGATACTTCTGTCCCATGTCCCGAGCGTATCACGCTGAAGCCTTCGCCTGAAGGCGAGGGAATTCCAAGACCCAGGATACGGACATTAAATTTCACCGAAAGTAATCTTAAAACCTTAACCGTTGATGCATTCAAAGAATATAACCAAAACCAGCCGCGTGCTTTTCTTGAGACACTGGTTAATGAATACAAGGGCATGGATCACAATGACCTTGCGGCGATTAAAAAAAACTTAGAGCATAAAGCCACGCTCGAAAAATTAGATAAATATCGCAATAAGTGGCTAGCACATGACGATATAAAAAAACCAAAGTTGCCAGCCATTAGCGCCGAAGAAATAAGGGCTTTATTTGATGTTCTTGCAAAAATGCTCAATTCCATAACAGGCCGGTTGAATAGCGAATCGTGGACATATTCTCATGTAGAGGATGACGTAAAACATCATACGCGTTTGGTTGTAGATCACCTACGGAGATTTGAGCCGTATCGTTTGAAAGAGATTGAAGAAAAATACCGGATAAATCCGGAGAGTTAAATAGTGAGGCAAGTTTGGAAGATTCTACGGCTGCCCACGCTTCCTGTATTGCCGTGGTACACGGTAGGTATAAAAAATGAGTCGACAAAAATCTACTACAGAATTACGTCTGACGACAGTGACACATCGTCGTTCTGTAAAGCCAGCGGGGCCATTATTCACCCAGATACGCGTGTTGAGGTATGAGGGTAGTAAATAAATTCAGTTGGCACGAATCGCCTGGAGATTTTGCGGAACGATATTTCCTACGGCACTACTTTCGCAACGTCGGGTTACGATTCAGAAAAATAAGAAAAGACAAACAAGGAAAAAAGCCGGATGGATATATAAAAGATGCTTCAGGTAAAAGAATTGCAGTTGCCGAAGTGAAACTGATTACTTATCATCACCGGTCGCCGGGCATTCAGCGAATCACTCTAGACACGACTGTCAAACGTCATATTCACACAGCTAAAAAACAATTACGAACGGAGACATCAGAATTGCCAAAAATAATCTACTTGATAGGCGACGACTCTTTTTTTAAGCCGGTGATATTCCGTAGCGCTTTATTTGGGAAATGGAACACGGTTGTTCGTGGTGGGGTCGGACAAGTTTTTAATGGACATTCAGGTTTTTTCTCCAAGTCTAAAACCGATGACAAATTTCACGACGGGCTTATATCTGCGGTGATCTGCTACATCCCCACGATGCGCGATTACACTCTTTGGATTTATAGAAACAGAGACTCTTTACACTTACCAAAAATACTTCTGGACAGAAAACATATCGGGGAACTGTGGGACTACGACTCTCGCAAACTACGGCAAATTATCTAGCATAGACGATGGGCTAGGGTATTTACGCACATGTTCGAGGATCCCAAGTGTACCAAAAATGTCGTGTGCTTGGTGGTGTAAAATGCGCTACGCCAAAGCTATCAATTCTGTCGTATCTCTCATTACTAAGTCTGGGTCAGACAACGCACGCTCCCAATTCCACGTTCGAAAGCTGTCCTGCCACGCGAGCCAAAATCACACCGCACTCTTAGCCTCCTCTCTCTGCATCGCCTGAATAAGAGCGTATTGGTTATATAGTCCCTGCATGTATTCGCCGTCCGAAAGGACCGAAAGCAACCCCGAGGCGGTTATAATAATGTCACGTTCGGGGAGCCAAGTAGGATGAACATCAGCGAAAGCTGGTGTTTTTCCTTTATTGACGGG
>CAZUJQ010000157.1:0-4103 GCA_964620805.1 uncultured Planctomycetales bacterium
ACTACCTGAAAATACGGCCCAAAAGCCCGAAAAAGTGCCAAACTCAAGTTAATGATTCAACCGAAGAGCTTTGAGCTTTTTTCTCATCCTGAGCCGTTCGGTCAAAGGAAGATAGTCGATAATGAGTTTCCCGTCCAAATGATCGATTTCATGCAAGACGACCCGGGCCAAAAGATCGGAATATTCCCCCTCCACCACTTCATTATTCTCTGTGAAATATCTTAAGGCCAGGTTCTTGGCTCTTTTGACGTTCACCGCAATGCCCGGCAGACTCAAACAACCTTCCTCCATTGCCTCCGAGCCGCTCTTTTTCAAAATTTTAGGATTGATGATCACAATCGGTCCCTGGCCGATATCCGTCACCAAAATCCTTTTGCTGATGCCGACCTGACAAGCGGCGAGGCCAACCCCTTTGTTGGCATGCATCGTTTCAATCATGGAGCCTATGAGCATTCGCTCCTGCTGGTCTACCGTTTTAACGGGATGGGATCTCTTGCGTAAAACCGGATCACCGTAGAGTCGGATGTTGAGAGTCATGTTGGAAAAATAAAAATAATAAATATGGATAACCTTAGGCAACCTTAGGCAACCTTTGCAACCTTTGCAACCTTGGTAACCTTGGTAACATCCATAACCTCTGATCACTATTTTCTTATTCTATTCTCGTCTCCCAAATACACCACTTTTGTCTTGTACCTTTGGGCCTCAGCGGGTTCCATGAGGGCATAACTGAGAATGATCAGCTGATCACCGACACAACCCGAGCGTGCCGCCGGGCCGTTTAAGCAAATCTGGCCCGAGGCTCTCGCTCCGGCGATGCAATAGGTTTCAATCCGCGAACCGTTGTTGACATTGAGGACCTCGACTTTTTCTCCCGGCAAGATCCCCACGGCCTCCAAGATCTCCTCATCGATGGTGATGCTGCCCATATAATAAAGCTGGGAGTCGGTGACCCGTCCTTGGACGATTTTAGATTTACAGAATTGTATGAGCATTTTTTTACGATAATCCTTCCTGCTTCAACTTGGATAAAAGCTGGTCCTTGGACATCGCGCCCACCAACTCTTGAACCACCTGGCCCCCTTTAAAAACAAGGAGGGTCGGGATGGACATGATGTTGTAGCGGGCGGCGAGCTCCCCGGCCTCATCCACATTCACCTTGGTCACTTTGAGTTTGCCGGCAAGGTCAACGGCGATCTCCTCAACGATGGGGGCAATGGCCCGGCAGGGGCCGCACCACTGGGCCCAGAAGTCCACCAAAACCGGCAGATTTGACTTTAAAACTTCGTCTTTAAAATTTTTTTCCGTTAGATGCGTTAAACTCATAGACTCCTCCCCTTCAATAAGTTTTTTAAGGAAAGCTATTATATCCAATGGGAAATTTCTTGTCAAAGACTCCTCTGGTTAAGTATAATGGAGATCATGTTAAAGATCCTGCGCAAAAAAGGCATTTCCAAAAAGATCCTCTGGATCTTGGCGGTTGTGATCATCATTTCTTTTGGCTTCCTGGGAACGGCTTATCTTTTTAACGATATTTCTCTAAACGATGCGGGGAAAATCTTTGGTCGCAGAATCTCCCGAAATCAATTTCTGGAAAGTTATCTCCATACCCGCAACCAGGCCATCCTCCGTTATGGGGAAGAGTTTTTCAAAATCGAACCGTATCTCAATCTTGACCAGGAAACCTGGGATCGGCTCATCCTTCTTCATGAGGCCAAAAGGCGGCGGATCAAAGTCTCGGATGAAGAAGTTATCCGCACCATCGCCCAGTATCCTTTTTTCGAACGAAACAACCGGTTTGACAAACTCCTGTATCATGACATCTTGAGAAATGTCTTTCGCTGCAAACCCCGAGACTTCGAGGAGGGCGTTCGCGAAACAATCGCCTTCTCAAAGTTATATGGCCAGCAGACATCTGGTGTCATGGCTTCGGATGAGGAACTCTGGGAAGAATACAAAAAGAGAAACGCTAAAGTTCAAGTGAGCTATCTTTTGTTTTCCCCTGAGGATTTTAAAAACGAGAGTTCGGTCAGTGATGAGGAAATCCGCAAATACTATGAAGAACACAAAACCGTTTTTCTCATGCCTGATACCATCAATGTAGAATATATAAGCCTTGCCTATCCCGAGGACGCTTCAACAGAACAAAAGAGCGAAGCGGAATCCAAAACCCATCTCATACAACAAGAACTCAAAGCCAATCCGGATTTGAAATCAGTGGGAGAGAAATACGGTGTGGACGTCCAGGAAAGCGGATTGTTCAGCCACGAACAACCCAATTTAAAGATCGGCTGGTCTTATGAACTCCTGCAAAAGGCCTTTGAGCTGGAAAAAAACGAGTTGAGCGATCCCATTGAGACGCCGCAAGGATACTATATCCTTAAAGTTAAGGAAAAGAACCCTGCCCATATCGCGGAGTTCCCGGAGATCCAAGAAAAGATCAAGGAAACCATCCTGCTCAAAAAGGCCCGGGAGATTGCCAGGACCAAGGCGCAGAAAAGCCTGAAAGCCCTTAAAGAGGCCTCATTAAGCAACCCTAAGAAGGCCTTTGAACAGATCGGGGAGTCCCTGAATATCCCCATCCAGCAGACACCGCTCTTTCACAAAGGCGAATATTTGCCCACGATTGGATTGTCGAAGGAATTCCAAGACGCCGCCTTTGGGTTGGAGGAACAAGATAAAATCAGCCCGATTGTAGAAACCACTAAAGGATTCTGTATCCTTCGCAGCGATCTTGTCCAATCCGTCAGCCGGGAAGACTTTGAGAAGGAAAAACCGGCCTTTGCCCAAAGCCTCCTGGACGAAAAACGCAATCAAACCTTCAATGAATTTATGGCGATCTTAAGAATCAAGGCGAACCTTCAGGACAACATCTCCCGGCTTAAAAGCACGCCATAGAAAAATTAGGGACAGCGCCTATTTTTAAAATGTATTGTCGTAAAAAAATAGGCGCTGTCCCTAATTTTTATTTTGAAAAGGGAAATCGTCCATCGCGACGGGATCTTTCTTCGCTACTAAAATCTCTTCATAATTCGGGGGGAGCGCATGCTCCACGGCTTTGACAATGCCTTGCGAATTCACCAAGACAAACGTCGGAACCCCAATAATGGCGTAAGGATCGTTTAAGAAGGACTCTTCGTCCAGAAAAACAGTGAGATCAATTTTATTCGCTTTGATATACCTGCCTACCTCACTTTCGGTCTCCCCAAGATCAACAAGGATGATTTTAATCCCTTTCTCTTCTATCTGATCTTTCTCGTTGTTGAGTTCTTTCAAGGCCGCACGACAATACGGACACCAGGTGGCCCAGAAAAAGATGATGGCGCTTTTGTCATCCCGAAATTGAGTCATGTTTACGGTCTTGCCGTCTAACGTCTTTAAGGTGAAATCTGCAGCCGCCTCACCGACTAAAGGATTCTCCAGGAAAAAAAACTGGGCCCATCCATTCCCAGGAAGAAAAATACCACCCATCACCAACATCCACACCAAGGCCCAACAAAGAACAAATCTCATACCATGAACCTCCCTGCGTTAGTTCCCACTGAAAGAGTTTCCGCGTCGTGAAACTTTCGCGAAATTTAGCGATAGTGCACGAGACTTTCATCGATCCACTTTAAATAATCGGGATTCCCTTCAATGATAGGAAGAGCGATCACCTCGGGTACCTCATAGCTATGGGAGGAGACGACCGTCTTGAGAATCTTCTTAAAAAGGTTTTCTTTGCTCTTTAAGATCAGGAGGACTTCCCCCGAGCTGTCGATTTTTCCCTCCCACCAGAAAAACGATTTAACGCCCTCTAGGATATTAGCACAGGCAATGAGCTTTTCTTCCAGGAGTTTTTGGCTTAAGCGCTCGGCTTCGCTAAGATCTTTGGTGGTTATGAAAACAATGATATTCATTCACCTCTCCTTCAAGAAAACATTTTAGAGCTTATCGTGATCTTCTGGTTCGATATCGGCAACTCTGGCCATAGTCTGCTCAAATTTTTTCCGATCTCCTCTTTTAGCGCGTTGGCCAAGATAGGCCTCTGTCATAAGCGAGGAAATTTTCTCAGCCAGGGCCACTATGATTAATTCTTGAGTTTGGCAAATTTTTGAAAATAT
>CAZUJQ010000158.1:0-4055 GCA_964620805.1 uncultured Planctomycetales bacterium
TTGAGGCGGCCATCCGTTGGGCGCGAGGCTCGCGGAGGTGATCCGAGCCGTCCTCGATACGAACACGATCGTCTCGGCGTTGGTGTTTCGCGGTCCCGCCAATGCCATGGTCGCTGCGTGGCAGGCTCATCGGTTTTCCAACTGACAATCGCGGAACTCTCCGTGATGCCGGCGACTTTGACCTCGGAAATCACGGGCCACTTCGTATCAACCTGCGCGATTGTACCTAGCGCAAAGAAAATAATGAGTCCCGCGAACGCCGCAACGGCCTTCCACAGGTACTCTTTGAACTCAAAAATGGGTTGTTCCATAGGTGTTTCCATTATAAAACGACTATGGAGCCAAAGCAACATGGCGAGCGTGAAAATCCACACGTTAATCCTTCCCTTCTCAGTCCTACCTATTGGTATACATTTCCGCCTCTTCCAGCTTCAACGAGAGAAGCCGCGAGACTCCCTCGTCTCCCATCGTAACCCCGTACAGAATCCCGGCCGACTTCATGGTCTCGCGGTTGTGGGTGACGAGAATAAGCTGCGTCTTTTTGCACAATTCTTTGAGAATCGCCGCATACCGCCGCGAATTCGCTTCATCGAGCGCCGCGTCGGTCTCATCGAGCACCAAGAACGGCGGGGGACTCACCGCGGTGATCGCAAAGAGAAACGCGATTGAGGTGAGCGCCCGTTCTCCTCCCGAGAGCATGGTGAGCCCCTTGATGCGTTTCCGCGGCAAATCAACCGAAACCTCAACGCCCTCTTCTCGTTCCCTATACTCCTCTGACGTCTCTTGCGCCATTTCCTCTCCTGCGGGCTGCTCCCGACTCACCAGTTGCAACGACGCTTTCCCTCCGCCAAAAATCACGCGGAAATAGTTGTGAAATTCTTCTTTGATTTTCGCAAATCCTTCTCGGAAGTCCTTGCGGATATGCCGCTCAAGTTCCTTGCTCAATTCTTTCAGCGATGCGGAGGCTTTCTTGAGATCCTCAAGTTCCGCGCTCAAAAACCGATGCCGCGCCTCCGTCTCCTCGTATTCCTTCGCGACCTCGGGGGCGATTCCCCCGATCTCCTCGAGCCGAGATCGCAACCGCTCAATTTTGCGCCGCAATTCCTCACCGCGCGCCGCCTCGTACTCAGCGGGATCAACTAAAGAGAGTTCTTCGCGCGGGATTTGCGATCGCGCAAGCTCCGCCGCAAACTCCGCTTCGCGACCAGCAATACGCTCGTATTCGAACCGGAACCGTTCGCACCGCAGTGAGAGATCCCGCTCCTCATCGCGCGCAACCCGAAGCATCCCCTCAAACTCGCGGATTCGAAGTTGAATCGCGCGCTCCTGCTCACGCGAAGCAGCACGCTCCTCCTCGTATCCTTCAAGGTCGATGGAAACTCCGGCGATCGTGGCACGCAGCCTCTCAACCGCGCCCTCCAACTCCTCGATTTTCTTCAACGTCTCATGATCAGATTTCTCTTCCACCACTCCCCGCTCGATCTGGCGCAGGAGTCGTTCGATGTCTTCCATCAACGCCAAGAGGTGCGAGCGTACCACCTCCACGCGATCCTCTTCTTCCAAAACTGTCTTCATCTCCGCTAAAAATTCTCGAATTTCCTCCGCAACGGCCCGCGCATCCACGGTCCGGAGCGCCGGGCGCCCGGCCGATTCTCGCATACTTTCCAGCTTTCCCTCCAGGCGCCCCAACTCGTGCGCGCATGCTCTCTGCTTCGCCTCAAGCGCCGAGCGCGCTGTCTCTCGAGGACTCTGATCAAGAAGCTTCGTAAGTTTCTCTTCCTCGCACATCAATTCCTCGGTGAGACGGCTAATTTCTTTTCGAAGCGCATCATGCTTTTCCTGAAGGGGCAATACTATGGTCTCATATTTTTGTCTGGCTTCCTTCAATTCCTTTTCTTCTTTTGCAAAATATACCCGCTCACGCATTTTCAATTCCTGCTCCAGTGTTTCGCGCGCATGCGCCTTCTCCGCCTGCTGACGGAGAAATTTCAGGTGCGGAGCAAGCTCACGAATCAATCCCTCCACCTGCTGCATATTGCGCTCGGTGGTTTCGAGCTTGCGCTCCGCTTCATCCCTTTTGAGCTGATACACCCGAAGTCCCAACGCCTCCTCCAGAAGCTCTCTACGCTCAAGGGGACTCGCCATAAGGATCCTATCCACTTCTCCCTGCCCGATGATATTGTGTTTCGCCTCGCCAAGGCCGAGACGCGCCATGAGCTCCACAATGTCTTTGAGTCGCACTTGAGAGTCATTCAACGAATACTCGTTGAGGCCATCGCGAAAGATCGTGCGCGCAACCACCACCTCCTCAAACTCTAATGGAATCTTCCCACTCTTATTGTCAAACACGAGCGAAACCGAAGCCCTCCCAAGACGCGGTACCTGCGCCGATCCATTCCAAATCAAATCTTCTCCCTTTTTTCCACGAAGGGTTTTCAGCGACTGCTCTCCCAACACCCATTGGATCGCATCTTTCAGATTTGACTTACCGGAACCATTCGGCCCCACGATAGCAGTGACTCGCGACGGAAATTCTAAAACCGTCGTTTTCGCGAACGACTTAAAACCGGAGAGTTCGAGCCGTTTCAAATACATACCCTGAGATGGCTACAAAACTATTTCTGCTATAATGCCAGATATTCGGCTGCGACTTTGTCGGGCTTCACAAAAAGATTTTCACCGTACTTTTACTTTTAGTACGCCTCAAATCTTTTTGCTTGCCCTCCTCGTCTCGCTCGAATATCCGGCATCTCGCGACGAAATAGTTTTGTAACCATCTCTCTTATCATTAGACGGTTCCTAACGCACTTCGCTAGTCAACCAATCAAGATACGCCCGATGCGCCGTCATCACAGGAATCGCAAGAATGCAGGGGACCTCATAGGAGTGCAGGCGCTTGACTTCTTGCTCAAGCGACCGAAATTTGCGCGCGAGCGTCTTGACCAAGAGAATCGTTTCGCGATTCTCGGCAATGTTATGTTTGCCCGAGGGCCAAAAAAAAGAGGTCGCCCCCGGAATTACCACGCTGCAACCCGCCAGCCGCTTTTTTACCAATGCGAGACCGATCTTTTTTGCCTGCATCGTATCCTTACAAGTAATAAAAACGACGATCATCGAACTTCCCCAACGGATAAAATTTTGCCTTTTGCTTTTTGCATTTTTACTTTTTTACCCCCATCCTTTTGCGCGCAATCCATTACGCGCTGCCTCCTCTTGGGCGGTTTGCTTCGAAGGACCCTCTCCTTCCGCGATAAGCTCCTGTCCGAGAAGTACCCCCACGACAAAATGCTTATCATGATCCGGACCCCACTCTCGCAATACTTCATAGGTAGGGGTGATGCCCACGCGCTCCTGAGCTTCCTCCTGAAAAAGAGATTTGGGATCTTTATACAGTTCCTTCGCAAGCACCTCGTCCAATCGCGACCACAAGACTTTTGAGATAAACGCCTTTGCCTCTTCGTATCCTTGATCGAGATAAATTGCGCCCACCAGCGCCTCAAAGGCGTTCGCAAGAATGTATTGTCGCGCGCGTCCCACATCTTTCGCCTCGCCTCGGGAGAGCAAGAGAAAATCGTTAATCCCGAGATCCGTCGCCACATCGGCAAGCATGTTGGCATTGACGAGCGCGGCGCGGTAACTCGTCATCTCGCCCTCCGGCTTCTCCGGAAATCGACGATACAACTCCTCGGTCACCGCCAATTCCAACACCGCGTCTCCGAGGAACTCGAGCCGCTCGTTGTGACCCAAACGAAACGAAGGATTCTCGTTCAAGTAGGAACGATGGATCAGGGCCTGCAGAAGTAAATCTTGATTATTGAACTTAAGTAAGAGTTTATCTTCGAACTGCGAAAGATTATTTCCCACAATACATTCTCAATTTTCAATGACCAATCTTCAATGAATTTTCCAACTTACCAATTTTCAAAATCGAAACCGATTGAGAATTTGAAAATTGATAATTGTTTGATAATTGAAAATTGATAATTGAAAATTTGGTCTTACTGAGATGGTTACAAAACTATTTCTGCTGTAATGCCAGATATTCGGCTGCGACT
>CAZUJQ010000159.1:0-3988 GCA_964620805.1 uncultured Planctomycetales bacterium
TTGAATCATCCAACGGAATGGAGAAATAGTCAAGTAATTTCATTACAAAGCCTTAATTGAGTTTGGGAAGGAGGACCTGAAAAATAGCGGGTTGAGATCGGCCAACCCAAATCTGGCCGATCGGCCAGATTTCACTTTCAAATTGAAAAAAGTAGGCGATCAAAAAAACACAGTTTGCCTCTCAAGGCCTTTGTGTTATAATTTTGTCCTGAAAACTCTTATTTGCGAAAAAGAGCAGGAAGTTTATCAAGAAGCCATTCAAAAAGGAGGCAACTGATGGCAGCACGCATTGGAATCAATGGTTTTGGTCGGATCGGGCGGCTGGTGTTCCGCTCCGCTATGCAAAATCCGAAAGTAGAAGTTGTGGGGATCAATGACTTGTTCGATGCCAATTATCTCGCGTATATGCTCAAATACGATTCGACGCATGGAGAATTTAAAGGCACAATCGAGGTTAAAGGCAACGACATGATCGTCAACGGCAAAAAGATCCGGATGACCACAGAGAAAGAACAAACAGGTTTGAAATGGGGCGAGATTGGGGCCGATTATGTGGTCGAGTCCACGGGAGTTTTCACCACCCTCGATGCCGCCAAAGGCCACCTGGCGGCCGGGGCCAAGAAGGTGATCATCTCGGCGCCTTCGGCCGATGCGCCGATGTTTGTCCTGGGAGTCAACCACGCCGCCTATAACAAAGAGATGGAGATTGTGTCCTTTGCCTCGTGCACCACGAATTGTCTGGCGCCGATTGCTAAGGTCCTTCAGGACAAATGGGGGATCGTGGAAGGGTTGATGACCACCTGTCATGCGGTCACTGCCACCCAGAAGACCGTGGATGGCCTGTCGAAGAAAGACTGGCGCGGCGGCCGGGGGGCCTTTCAGAATATCATCCCTTCCTCAACCGGCGCGGCCAAGGCGGTGGGCAAAGTCATTCCTTCCCTGAATGGCAAGTTGACCGGCATGGCGTTTCGGGTGCCGGTCGCGGACGTGTCGGTAGTGGATTTGACCTGCCGGCTGGCCAAGCCCGCCACGTGGGATGCAATCAAGGCCGAGATGAAAAGGGCCTCGGAAAATGAACTCAAAGGGATTTTAGGCTACACCGAAGACGAGGTGGTCTCCAACGACTTCTTAGGGGATGCCAGAACCTCGATTTTTGATGCCAAGGCCGGAATCGCCTTAAACGACACGTTTGTCAAGGTCGTAGCGTGGTACGACAACGAATGGGCCTATTCCTGCAAGCTCGTGGATTTTGTTGCGTATATGTCGAGTGTCGATGAAGGCCAAGCAACGCCCTCTGAGAAGATGGCCTCGGCCAGGGTGTAGATATAGTGACCGCAAAACAAATTCGTACATTTTAAAATTGCCTTTAGCGACGGAAATACGGCCGTCTAAAAACAACGAATTTGTTTTGCGCTTGCTATAGCAAAGAGCTGGGATTATGGATAAGAGAGAAAAGCAGGATTTTATAGCCGAAGATGAAGCAGAGGAATGGCTTCAACTTACCCCGTCCGAAAGGCTGTTAGAGACAACAAAACTTTGGCAATTGTATTTATCCCTTGGAGGACGCCTTGACCCCGAACCCGATCCTCAAAGTCCTTTCTATTTTTTAGACCTGTGACGTTCATTTCCTGCTGATTGAGGGCAAGCATGTATTCTGCTACGCAAAACTAATAGAACTGTTAGTTTTGCTTCGCAGGAGAATATTCTCGAGCAGAATAATTCCTCCGAAGCAAAAGAACCAATTCTATTACTTTTACGAAGGAGAATAGTTGTGGTTTTTTAAATTGGATAGTGATAGCCAGTCACCCTTAAAAGTGGCTGGCTGTTTTTCTTAGAGGCCCTAAAGAGGACTCGTGGCCAAACAGGACAAAAAAAGACACCAAAGGCAGCCGTGGCAGCCGAGAACCGTTCCCATGGCCACGAAGGGGAAGGTCATTCCCAGAGCCGGAGCCCCAGGGATCACCATGGCCTTAAGAGACCTTTTGGGAGTAGTTTTGCTGTTCGTTTGCATCGGAGGGGCTCTCCACTATATTCTCAGCCCCAAAATTAAAATCTATTTCCAAACATTGATCGACGATCAGGGGCCGTATTCTTCGGCACAATTCAGTTTAGAAAATGTCGGGCCGCTGAAGATTCATCACGTGCAGTATTCTTGTGAGATTATGAATTACTTTCTGGGAGAAGGGGAGAGGGAGGACCTCAAGCGGAAACGAAGACCCGTTGTCAGCCTTCCTCAGTCGGAAATCGCGGAAATCCCACGCCATGGCAGCCAATCCGTGACCTGCACTTTTCCAGTGAATATCACGGAGCTGGTGGGATTCGAATTGTCGCTTAGAATTTCTTACGCTCCGCAATTCTTAAAATGGCTTCCTAGGAGCGAGGCCTTAAGATTCCGAATCACGAAGCCGCCAGAAGGAGGATACACGTTGGTTGAGGTAGGGGAAGCCCATGACTAAAACAAGAGTCCTATTTGTCTGCGTCCACAACAGCGCCCGAAGCCAAATGGCCGAGGCGTTCTTAAACCATTTGGCGGGCGAACGCTTCCAGGCCCAAAGCGCGGGGCTAGAGCCGGGAACGCTCAATCCTTTGGCTGTCCTGGTGATGAAAGAGTCCGGCATCGATATCTCGAACAACCAAACCAAGAGCGTAACAGAGTTTATTGAGCGAGGAGAATCCTTTGATTATGTGATCACCGTTTGCGATGAGGCCAATGCCGAACGTTGCCCGGCCTTCCCCTGTGGCACGGCCAGAATCCATTGGAGCTTTGCGGATCCTGCGGATTTTAAGGGATCTTATGAGGAGAGGCTTAAGAAGACGAGGAAGGTTCGGGATCAAATTAAAGCGAAGATTGTAGCTCTCTTAAAATCACATCCGTTGGGCTAATCTTATTTAAGGTATAAAAATGGATCCCCGGGGCGCCGCCGGCTAAAAGCTCCTGGCATTGGTGGATGGCAAACTGGACGCCCTCCCGCAGGGTGGCTTCGGGATCTTCCTGAATGGGGCTAAAGGTCTCATGGATAAATCGGGGGATACCGGCCCCGCACATCTTGCAGAAATTGACCGTGGTTTTAAAATCCGTGATAGGAATGATGCCGGGAATGATCCGGGCGTTCACGTCGAGTTTGCGCAGGCGCTCAATGTATTCAAAATAATCTTTGTTGTCGAAAAAAAGCTGCGTGATCACATAATCCGCGCCTGAGTCGATCTTGACTTTGAGATACCGGGCGTCCAGCTCCCGGTCCGGGCAAAGGATGTGTCCTTCGGGAAAGCCCGCTACGCCAATCCCAAAGTAATCCTGGTAAAGAGAACGCGTAAAGGCACAGAGCTCTGAGCTGTACTTAAAATTGTCGGGGCCGGGCTGCCAGTCGGGATTATCCCTGGGCGGATCCCCTCGCAGGGCCAGGATATTATGGATGCCCAGGTCTTTGATTTCTTTTAAGATGTTTTTGATCTGCTCTTTGGTGTTGCACACACAGGTCAGATGCGCCACCCCCACAATGCCATGCGCCTTTTGGATATGGTCCACGATTTGAAAGGTCTTTTCGCGGTTTCCGCCACCCGCGCCGTACGTCACGGAAAAAAAGTCTGGCTTAAGCCCGGCCATTTTTCCGATCGTTTCCAGAAGCTTGGTGGTGCCTTGCTCGGTTTTAGGCGGGAAAAGCTCGAAGCTAAACGTGCGGTTTTTTTCTTGGAAGATCTCCGTCGCCTTCTTCATAATGGCGGATATTATAACATGGAAGTAAAAAGGGGATGATTCCTATTTTTGCAAATTCCTGCAAATTCCCTAAAGATTTTGATCGCCAGGAATTCCCATCGACATCCAGAAGCTTTTTGATAAAATGAAAATCTATCGAAGGAAGGTCCCCCTACAGGGCCTATGAACCTTGAGATGTGCTCATATAGACCGTTTCAAAAAATTTGCAATATTCTACCATCTTGAGTTTGGCAAAATTTTCACGGTACGAGTTTAAATTTTACAATTGATTGA
>CAZUJQ010000160.1:0-3951 GCA_964620805.1 uncultured Planctomycetales bacterium
ACTTGCAACACATTTGCGGCTGTCTTTCTCCGCTTCTCTTCATTCGATCGGAATTAAGGCCATCCCAAAACGCCTTTACACCATTCAACATCTCCACTGCTCCCTCAATGAACTTGTCTTCATCGAGATCCATGGAGAAGTAATCCCTCTCAAGCTCCGCGAATGTATGCATCGCATGCTGGTCCTCAACTCGGTCGTGCCAAGTGAAAAAAGCAAGCGGAAGATCCCGGCATTCCCGTCTTTTGAAAACTTGCAGCCCTCGCACGAGTTCCTTCCAAAACCCTGCGGCGGCCCAATTCTCGACACCGAAACTGGCACCTAGGGCCACCTGGAGATCTTCGGAGCCATAGATCCGGCAAAGCTCATCGCAGAAGAAAAGCGTCGAACTTGTTCCATGCCTTCTCTTTCCCATGTCAGAGAAGGTGAGATCGAGGAAAGGCGCCATTCGAAGAAGCCATTCGAAATGAGCGGCGGCAAAGCGGAATGTCCCTCCGTCTACAGTCCCTTCCGTTTCCACGAGTTCAGCTTGAGTGTCCGCGCATGTTTTGGAATTGGAGCAATCAGTACAGGGTTGCTCTTGGGTCTTTTTCGGATTGGGGTTACGAAAGACGACCCCCAGCTCATTGAGTAGGATCTCTTTCGAAGCGTGCATGGCTTCTATCGTCGGCGCGTTAATCGTTTTTTTAAGCTGTGCCTCGATAAAGAGGTTCGAGAAGACTGAGAACTGGACGACGAAGTGGCGCAGATCGGTCTTATCAAAGGACCCGTCCTGGAACCATCCCGTAAACTTGTTATCGACGATGACAGGATGAGAAAATATTTTTCTGGCCACCCGATCGTCAAGAAATCGATAGTAGCGATCCACTTTCGATTGGGAAATTTGCCCACGGGTAAGCCTTTCCTTTGTTTCTGACGACAGTGTTTTAACAATTCCTACGCTCATGTCTGGTTCCTCTTCGTTGTCTTGTTTTGCCTTCATGAAGCACATCATCTTCATTCGGAGCCAGTTGCTTCTTACAACGCCCCTCTCCTTTCCTGGTCCCGTTCAATGGAGCGAAAGAGGGCGCCGAAATTTCCCTCGCCAAACGAAAAATAATTTTTCCTCTGGATGATTTCAAAAAAGATGGGGCCAATGAGATTTTTCGTGAAAATCTGCAAAAGATACCCGTCTTCGTCCCCGTCGATGAGAACGCCGTACTTCTGTATCTCCTTTTTATCCTCGGTGACGTTGGGAACGCGGTGAAAGACTTCTTGATAATATTCCGGCTCCACATCGAGCATCTTGACCTTGGCGCTCTCCAAGGATTTTAAGGATTTGAGGATGTCGTTCGTGAGAAGGGCGACGTGCTGGATGCCGGCGCCATGGTAGTCTTTCAGATACTCATTAATCTGCGACTTATCCTCTTTGCCCTCGTTGATGGGGATACAGAATTTTCCGCAAGGAGAGCGAAGGGCATACGATGTGAGGCCGGTTTTTTCCCCTTTGATGTCGAAATATCTCACCTCGGTGAAGCCAAAAACGTTCTTATAGAAGTCGGCCCACTGCTGCATGGTTCCTTGCGGAACGTTATTGGTGAGATGATCGATACTGACAAAGCCCCTTGTCGTAACCGACGTTCCATCCTTACAGAGACTTTCAAATCCCATTCGATCGTAACAAGAGCCCCCTTCGTAATTGTCGATGAAGTAAATGAGGCTGTCGCCCACCCCATAAATGGCGGGAATCGGATTTCCCGCTCTATCCGCATAATCACCCCGATCGCACACACGTGCGCCTCGCTCCCCGGCTACCCTTTGTGCCTGTTTCGAATTCTTCACGCGCCAACCCATCGCGGAAATTGAAGGCCCATGCAGCTCAAAGAACTTCGAGGCAAAACTTCCGGGCTGATGGTTCAAGAGCCAGTGGATCTCGTGTTGTCGGTAGTAATCAATTTTCTTTGTCTTGTGCTTTTTTAAATTGGTAAAGCCGAGTGCGACGAATAGTCCGTGAATGGGAGAAGGGGTGAGTGAGCTGAACTCGATAAATTCAATCCCATCGAGATCCAGAGGATTATTTCCCGCGCCGCCATTTTGGACAGACATCTTTCCTCGATTCTTTGGATAAATTCCCAATTATTCCCAAAGAATAGTTAAATTCCGTGTTTGAAAAAAGGACAAAAAACTGTAATAAAGTGTGAGGAAAACTGACAGGAGATTGGAAGTAGGCCATGGAGATTACGCTTGAACAAGCAAGAGCACTCGATGCCGTAGCAAGGCTAGGGAGTTTTACTAAGGCGGCGACACACCTTCACAAGGGGCATACCGGGGTCATCTATCTTCTAAGAACTCTTGAAGAAAAGCTCAACGTTAAGCTTCTCGACCGGACAAATTACCGCACACAGCTTACCCAGGCTGGCAAACTCATCTGGATCGAATGCCAGAAAATGCTCTCGGCAGAACGGCACCTGCTCAACGTTTGTACCGAGATCACTTCAGGATGGGAGCCCTTCTTGAACGTCGTCATCGATGGCCTTATCCCGGTCGAAGAGGGGGTGAAGGTGGTGGCGTGTCTTGAAAAACGAAATATCCCTACTCGCGTATCGATCTTTACCGAGTTTATGTCAGGGGTTGAGCAGAAGTTCATCAGCGAAAATGGGGATCTGATGATTTCGGTTATTAGTCCCCAGGAAATACAGCTTGAGAGCGTGAACCTGCCCCCACTGCGCGCTCTTCTCGTCGCGCATGTGGATCATCCCCTGGGCAAAGCGAAGAAACCCGTCTCCGAAGAGGAATTGGAGCAATACGTTCTTTTGACGGTGAGGGGCTCGGATGAACGCTTGAACTTAAGCACGGCAGCGCTGGATCGTTGCTCCACTGTACATCTTAATGACTTTTACGCGAAGAAGGTAGCCATCATGGAGGGGCTGGGTTACGGCTGGCTTCCCGACTACATGATCAAGAAGGAACTGAAGGCGAAGGAACTTAAGATAGTCCGGTGGGAGAAGTCGAGCGAGCACACCCACTATCCCAAGCTTTACCACCGAGGCGAAAAAAATCTGGGCCGCGCGGGTCGTACGTTCTTAAGCGAGGTTCTGGCGCATATTGAGGAAAGAGAAGATCCGACGCGATGGTAAACAGCCTAGCAAAAACTGTGAGCTTTTCTGACATCTCAGGTCAGTTTTTCGTCCTTTTTTTTGAGTGTTCCTCCGCAGTAATTGTTAACTGTGTGTGAGAACAATTCCTTTGGGGGAGGTTATTGGGGACTCTGCGGTAGTGGATCGTTACTGGAGAGTCTCACACCTTTAGAGAGGCTAGGGGTTTACGATGACAGCCGTTTCCGAGCTGATCTCGATCGAGGACAAGATTCGATTTCAGTTGAGTGTCTTGTCCCAGGCGAGCGACGCTATTTTTACGACCGATACGAACCATCGTATTACTTAGTGGCTGGTGGGAAACCGGTTTAGTCGACAAGAGGGACTTCCTTTAGGTATCCCTGGCTTCTCTTCGTACTGCTTCCGCATCTTTCCATGTCCCTTGCTATATTTCTAACTCTCACCGGATGTCCCAGGTTTCTCATTTTCAACTCACCGCTCCTGCTAAATCTTTCGCGAGATGAGTCAGATTTGCTCCGAAAATCGCCAAATGACCCTTGAGAATACAACTCTCCACTGACTTCGCTCTTGGTTTCGTAAAGCCGTATCGATGGCATTTGATCGTCGCAATTCCCGCTTCCGACAAGGGGCGCTCGCGGCGGGCCTTTGCCATAAGTC
This sequence comes from uncultured Planctomycetales bacterium, assembly GCA_964620805.1. Taxonomy (GTDB): domain Bacteria; phylum Omnitrophota; class Gorgyraeia; order Zapsychrales; family JAHFFX01; genus CAZUJQ01. Next base: position 3,750 of record CAZUJQ010000160.1, read on the forward strand.
GCGGCGATAAGTCTTTCAAAGAGTTTCTTCCCTTGCGAAAGATAGCGTCGTATTTGACTCCAGAGCCTTTGAGAGATCCGTGATTTGTAGTCGAGTCGGCGCCTCGATCGTAGACCATCATCTCGGGTGACTCCCCCATCACCGTTTCGAAATCCAAGAGAACCTCCGGAACAATCTTCAAGTCGTTGTCGGCCCCAACGGC
>CAZUJQ010000161.1:0-3950 GCA_964620805.1 uncultured Planctomycetales bacterium
GGCCAAGAATCCAGTATCGTCTTTGAAAACGCCCGCCTTTATGACGAAGCGATCGAACGAGCAAAAGAACTTGCCGAGATCAACCAGAAACTAAAAGACGCCCAAGACCAAATCCTCATTGCCTTAAAGGAGGCCGAGCAAGCAAAGAATGAAGCCCTCCTCGCCAAGAAAAGAACCGAGGAAATGGAAGCCGAACTCATCCGAAGAGAGAAACTGATCTTTGTCGAGCAGCTCGTGAAAGGGTTTGCCCACGAAATCGGAAACCCGCTTTTGCCTGTGTTTTTCTCACTTGAAGAATTGGATCTTGCCTGTAACCAGATCGAGAACGAGATGATCAGACAAACGATCCGCGAGATTACCGGTTCGATCTTGGAGCGCTGCCGCCATATGAGGCGCGTCTTAAACACCTTTGGCGAGATGCAGAAAAAAGACGACCAGTCCATTCACGTCTTTGACCTCAAAGCCTTTTGGAAGGCCGCCCGCCCCTTGATGGAGATGGAAACCCACGGCCGGGATGCCTTAGTCGATGTCCCGATCCTTGAAGACATTCCCCCAAACCTCCGGGCGATCAAGGGCAATACGACCCAGCTCGCTCAAGTCTTTCTCAACCTCTACCGAAATGCCATTTATGCGATGCGGGAGGTGACTCACAAGCAAATCTTAATCACCGCAAGGCCGGATGAATCAGGCCCAGACTATGTCTTGATCACCTTTGAAGATAACGGCACGGGGATTCCCCCGGATATCCTCCCCCGTATCTTTGACTATGGCTTTACCACCAAAGGAAAGGAAGGCTCCGGGATCGGCCTTCACCAGTCCAGGCTCATTATTGAGAAGGGGTTTCATGGGACGCTCACCTCTGAAGGTGAACTCGGAAAAGGAACCGCGTTTATCATTCGAATCCCCTTTGCAAAGGAAAGAGAAGACTCGTGAGGCTAATAAATCGGAGGCGTTACTGTGAGTGCCACGCTGAAGCCCGGCACCCACAGTAACGCCTCCAGTTGCACTGGGGGAAGACGACAGCCGCCGCCAGGCCGGAACCAAAGGATGCGGGCGAAAGGAAAGTTAAAGGCGGCAGCCAAAACCAGCGGTCATACAGTTTGACAGGAGATTCCCAGCATGCAGATCAAAATCTTAGTCGTGGATGACGACGTGAATGTCCTCACCACCTTCAGCAAGAGCTTTACCACGATTATGAGCGGCTATCTCGTCTTGACGGCCACTTCAGCGAATGCCGGCATCATTATGATGAAAAGCGAGCGGCCGGATGTGATTGTTCTTGATGTCCGCCTTGGACCCATCTCGGGAATGGATCTCTTACGGGATTTCAACTGGTGGCTTGATGAAAATAAGATTCTGGACCGCCCGCGCTTTGTCGTGATGACCGCCTATCCGGATGAAGCAGCGAAGCGTGAAGCGCTTGAAAAATACAAAGTAGACGCCTTCGTTATGAAACCTTTTGAGCCGAAGGAGATCCGCCGGCAGGTCCTCCGTTCCGTCCTGCGCGTCCTTGAGCGGAAGAGACAAAGCGTCCTGGGATTCCTCTCGCCGGAGGAAAGGGAAAGCCTCTAAAACAGGAGGCATTACTGTCAGTGCCAGGCTGATTTGCATGTTTGTGTCGGCTCCGTTTAGCATGGTATCCACAGTGCCGCCTCCCGAGTCTCCTCCTCGGAGCGAAAAGCGACATAACGACACCCTTGCCGCCGTAGCGGCTGAAGAAGAGGAAGCGGCCGCTCAAGTGATGAGCGGGTATCGGGAGGGTCTTGCTCACCTGAATAGCCAAAGAGAAGCGCTTCACCAAGCCCGCTTTCAGAAACAGTGCAAGACCATTCTCTTCTGGAAAACCTGCGAGACCGTCCAAATTGATATCCCCAATTTTAATGAGCTGATGAATGAGCTTACAAAAGAAGAAAAAGAGCTTTGGGATGCTGCGGAGCTGGCCTTAAGCGGGATTAGTGAGGAAGTCAAGCTCCAAAAAGCTCAAATTGAGGCGGATAGCAAACTTGCTTTCGCAGAACTTGAAGCCCAGGCTCAACTCCTTTATTTAGATCTCATCCGTCAGGAGTTAAGCCCCGTGGTCTATCACCACTTTCGGGCGGTTTTAGGAAGAGACCCCGATCAGGAAGAGGCAAACACCTGGACAGAACCTTATCTTGAAACAGAGCGTATCGATACCCAAGCCCTCAGACAGTTTCTCACTCAAAGCGGGGAATATGAAAGGCGCTTAAGCGAAGTGAATCAAGTGAAAAAAGAAGTCGAAAGCTTCCTGCTTGAATATGTAGACGCAGCCGATCATCGAAAGAAGGAGATGGTTGAGTCCCTTGGCTTAACCCCGGATGAAGCGATCCCGCTTCCCAGATCTGAAATCGATCAGATTCTGAAATACCTTCTCGCTCGCGATCTTCACTTTGGACATTCCGCCACTCTTGCCTTAAAGCGTCTCCTGGAAAACGAATCCGGCGCTGAGTTTAGCTTGATTGATATCACCCAGGATGCCATTCTCACCGATATCTTAACCGGGGTCATCCATCCCTTAACCCAGGGCGACCTCGAACTCTCCATCTTCTCTCTCGTCCGCTATGCGGCAAGACAGGGAATCCCTCTCTTCCAGGCAAGGATCACACTCGATGAGCTTAAGCGAATCCTTGCTCCACCCCTTCAGGACAGGCAGCCTCAGCCTGAAGTCATCGCCCACGTGAACGGAAACCACTTTATCGTTCTCCTCTCAATTGAAGAAAGCGAAGTCTCCTATTACGAAGCAAATATCGGGAAAGAAGGAGGCATCTATACGAAAACCTTAGAGGAATTCCTAAACCAGTGGGAAGGAGTTGTGATCAGCCCGGCTGAACCCATCCAAAAAGAATCCCTTCTTTCAAAGGAAGAAGCTCAAGAGATTACAGGCGCCTTCTTTGGTTTGATCTGGGACTTTATTAAATGGGCGATCGGGAAGATGAGGGATGCCCTAACAAGCGCAGTTCACTTGATTCAAGGGATTATCTCAGGGATCGCCCAGGTGGTGAAGTCCGTCATCGAGTTTACCTTAAGCGCCATCGTTAAGATCGGAGAAGCTTTAATCTCCTTCGGTAAGCGTATCTTTGACGGGGTAAGACTGGCGGGAAGCTTTATCCTAAAGATCGCTAAATCAGGCGTTCACTTCCTTAAGAATGCGGTCTCTCACTTTGGATCCTTTCTAAAGGTCACTCGTGACGGAATCCTCTTTGGCTATAACCAAGGAGGAATCTTAGGCTTCATCACCGCTCTTATCCTTGCCCCAGCTTTAAGCTTTGGGTATCACTTTGGTTTAACCCTTCTTGACGCTTTTAAGCTTCAAACCGGAATCGTTAAAACACTCATTGACGGAGGGGTCTTAGGCGCCTTAACGGACCCGGCAGGATTGGGCGGCCTTATTCACATCGCAACCGGGGGGATTTACGGGCTCATTCAAACAGGAGCCGGTATCCTCGGAAGAGCCTTTAAGCTTCCCGAACTCTTCACCTTTGCCTTTAGCGGTCTCTCCACCCTTCTTGCCAAGAATCTGATCGGCAACGGGCTTCCCTTACTGGAATCCGTAAAACACGTGTTTCCTTTAGCCGCGAAGGAACTCTCCTTCTCAGGCTTATCAATCCTGGGGAATAAACTCGGGCTTTCGCCTGCCTTAACCCGCATCCTCGGTATCCCAATCAGCGCAAGCCTTGGCCATATCACGAAAGGACTCTTAAATCCAAATGGAGGAGGAGGGCCTGGCAATATTCTTCAAATAGTGAAAAATGGCTTAAGCGCAGGCGCTAAATCAATTGGGTTTGATTTTAAAGGAAAAGACACTCATCCTCTGTTCGGTTCTCTCAAAGTTTCAGACATTCTTTCCTCCATTTTAGAAAAGGTCCCCTTTTCACTGTTCTCCACCCTCGCAAACCTGATTAAAGACACGGCGCCTCACTCCGTGCCGCGGC
>CAZUJQ010000162.1:0-1623 GCA_964620805.1 uncultured Planctomycetales bacterium
TGGGCTCGGAGATGTGTATAAGAGACAGCGATCTTGCTGGCCACAAGCTCGGCTCAAAAGTCATCACCGCCGAAGGAGTCCGTTTTTTTGATGAGCTGGGCCGCCTCACACACTTTCGCAAGATCGACGGGATTAGCGGGATCGATTACGATCCGGAAACGGGCCTGGCGATCGCTTTTATTAATGCCGCCGTCGAAATCCTCCGCGTGGCCAAGATCGTGAATCCTGAAACGCACGAAGTCTCCTCCGTGGAATTTGAGGGGAAAGACACGGTCTTCGTCCATACCGAGGATTTTATCGATAGCGAGTTCGGTCCCATGCGCCGCAGAATCTTCAGTAATGGCATGACCGTGCTTTCGCAAGTCCTTTTAAATCCGGACGGAACTACCAGAGAAATCGCCAAGGCCGTCACGCACGTGAACCAGGCGATTCAGATTATTGTCAATCAAGCGGAGCCGGACGGCAGTGTGCGGATCCAGCTTGTCTTTAATGGAAACGCCTCCTTGATGCGGCTCGCGCTCGTGAACGGCCAATTCCGAATCGATTGGATCCGCGACGTCCGCGGCGAACAGGACAATTATCACTACACCGATAAAGGAGCGCTCTCGCATATTCTCGTAAGCGACGGCAGCCGTATCGATTTTGTTTTAGACAGCGCAGGCAACAATAATCTCGACGCCGAAGGGAATCAAAAAATTTCAGAGGTCACCGACCGATCGGGACGAGTCAGTTGGTGGGTGTATAGTTCGCTTGCCAATGGAGAGGGCGCACTGGAAAAGATTTGCACCTACGATAAGGATCCAGATCAGAATTCATCGGCGCGGTTATTAGAGGAACGTCTCACGGCCGAAAATGCGATATTGACTTATGGCCGTGACGGAAAAATTGAGCGGCGCGATGAAACCATATTAAATCAGGAGAGGAAGGCGATCCGCACGCTTCAATACGATACCCGGGGCCTTACGGAAGCCGACGCACGTAAGAGAGGCACCGGAACTCTGCTTGCGACCGCGCATCACAGCGAGACCATTTTTGGAATCACCATCACGAATCGCGCGGATTATGCGGATGGCTCTTTCGATCTCCACGTGTACGACCCTGTGGGAAGGGGATTTTTAGAACAGCAGACGAAAAAAGATAAGGACGGCGTGACCACCGCGGAAAACTATTTCCGAGAGAATGCCTTCCTTGAGACTGAACTCTTCTATTCCATTCAATACGAAAGCGGGCAACCCGCACATCTTGAGGTCTTTGATCATGAGCCTACGCTCCGCCGCACCCGCATATGGGAATATAAGATTAATGGAAGCGTGGATCGCGTTGCCGATGATGGAACTATCTCGGCGGGTTCAGGCGATACCCCCGATGAACTTCTCGAACGTAGAGAATTTATCGACCTTGGAAATGATCGGACGTTGATTCGCGCAGGGCTTGACGAAAACTGGCACGGCGGGACGGCGATAGTGCAAGTTGCATTGGATCAAATGGTGTTGGTGGTTTCAAATGTAAATTCGGATTGGAAAGGGATTGGTTGGCCCCCTTCTAATAATGGAGAAGAACTTCAATACCGCACGGTAAAAGACCTAAACGGTGGCCAGGTGATTGGAGAACCCGTCACGAACA
>CAZUJQ010000162.1:1723-3929 GCA_964620805.1 uncultured Planctomycetales bacterium
GCGAACCTGTGACCAATGCCGGTGCAACCACCGCTGAAACGAAGTACACGTTTGTCAAAGAACTCTCAAACGGAACACGTCTCATTGCCAATGATGTCACTAGCGAGGGCGCGGCCACCCAACAGACTGTTTACCGAACCGTTAATGATAAAGATGGTGGTCAAATCATCGGCGAACCTGTGACCAATGCCGGTGCAACCACCGCTGAAACGAAGTACACGTTTGTGAAGGACCTTGGGAACGGAGTCCGTCTGATTGCCAGTGACACGACAAGCGAAGGAGCGCCTAAGAATGAGACACGTTATCGAACTGTAATAGATATCAATGGAGGTCAAGTCATTGGAGAACCGGTGACAAGTACGGGGACTGCAACCGCCGAGACTAAGTATACGTTCGTTAAAGAATTAGGTAAGGACCGTACGGGGGTTCTCACAAACGTCAGAGAAGAAGGAAGCGCCACAACAGAGACCGAAGGCATCGTTCAGGCTACCTTTAAAACGCCGGCAGGGGACGAGGCAGTATTCATTATTGATAAGGTTTCCAAAGACGGCCAGTTCCAAGCGACCGAAAAAAGCAAGGCGTCGATTCGCGTTCAGTTCTCCGAGACCGAGTTTTTGGTCATATCCAACGTAAGCCTCCAATGGAATCTGATCTGGCCGCCCGTGGCGGTTGCAGGGAAAACGCTCGAATATATTTATATCGAGCAAATCACGGAGACCGCGGGCGGCCACAAGCGATCTCTGATTGAAAACCATATTGTCTATAACGCATCCCTCAAAGGCAAAAATTCAATCAGCCGGACATCCAAGACCGAGGTTTCCTTGCAGATTGAGTTGGGAGATGAGCAGGACGGATCGGTCGTTGTCACAGGCTTTGATGACCAAAACTGGGACCGCCAGAGCTGGCCGCCTCCTTTGGGGGCGGAAGAGGATAAACTAAACAACATTTACCAAAAGTCTATCGAAGGCGGCGCAAATCCAGAGACCTTTGTCGTGACGGACGTTCAATTCAATCCCTTGCTCGCGGGCCGTTCCGCGGTTTCCTTTACGAATGAAAGCCGCGCGTTCGTGCGGGCGGAACTTGACGACGAGACGGCGGTCATCATCGGTAACGTCAACAAGAATTGGAGCACAAAAACCTGGCCGCCGCCGGCTGAGGCTGGGAAAACTTTGACTTACGTTCGTCAAAAAGACCTTGGAAAAAACTCCCACGGCGAAGAGAGAACGCTCAATACCTCGGGCGTCACTTATAACCGTAATCAAAGCGGCCTTTCGGCTGTCGCTGCGACCTCCGGCAGCGAAACTTCTCTGCAACTTCATTTTGATGATGACGGCAAGCAAACCTTGACGGTCAGCAACATTGCCAATAATTGGCCGGGACAAAGCTGGCCTCCGGCGGCCGCCTCTGGAAAGACGCTGGAATATACGTATCAGGAATCGTTAGGGAAAGACCTCGGAGGGAATGAGCGGATTTTGGTTTTGACGAATGTCGTCTATAACGCCGCTATCAAGGGCGCGACTTCCGTCAGCAAAACAGCGGAGACGGAGGCGTTTGTTCAGATCCAGCTTCAGGGGATTGAAGGCGTTGTGATTGTCAGCAATGTCGATCCGACGTGGAATAAACAAAGCTGGCCGCCTCAGGTTAAAGCAGGGGAGCAGCTTGAATATGCTTTCCAAAGGGATTTAGGGCCGGATGCAGGCGGTAACAATCGATCGCTGATTGTGACGAAGGTCAATTACAACCCGAATGCCTCGGGACAAGGAGCCGTAACGCTTAGTGCGGAAAGTGAGGCCTTCGTCCAAGTACGTCTTTCGCCAAAAGAGGTCATCGTCATCGGCAACGTGGATGCCTCCGGCGCACTGCAAGGACAGGTCCGTCCGAAGACGAATAAGCAGCTGACTTATACTTATCAAAAAGAGCTCCCTCAGAATGTTCATAACGAGGACCGCTCTTTTGTCATTTCGGATATTACTTACGACTCGAACCGTTCAGGGGCACAGGCCATGACGACGACCGCGCGAAGCCGTGCCTCGGTTCAGATTCGATTTTCAAAGACTCAGTCGCTTATTGTGTCCAATGTTGCTTCTTCTTGGAATGGCGAAGGCTGGCAGCCGACGCCGGCTGCGGGCGAAGATTTGGAATACGCCTATCAGGAGCAAATAGGCAAAGATGCCGGAGGCAATGAAAGATTTTGGATCCTGACGAA
>CAZUJQ010000163.1:0-3922 GCA_964620805.1 uncultured Planctomycetales bacterium
TGAATCATCCAACGGAATGGAGAAATAGTCAAGTAATTTCATTACAAAGCCTAAGACGCTTCTTTTTACTACAGAAGGAGAAATTAAACAGTTTGCCAGAGAGTATGTTAATGCTTCCAGCGATGCTTCCAAAAAGAAAGCGGTTGAGAAGTTAACTTGAGTTTGGCACTTTTTCGGGCTTTTGGGCCGTATTTTCAGGTAGTTCTCGTCGAGAAAGCAATTTTGTGGTATCGAAAACCTGTTTTTGCGATCCGAGAGACTTTTCCGACGACAAATTCGAAAATTTGCCAAACTCAAGAAGTTAATTGGAAAAACACCGGAGGATGCTGCTGACATTGCTCTGTTCGGCAGAATGGTTGCGAGCAAATATACGGTGAAACTTGAAGGTGCGGCTATGTTTAGTCACGCCCTTTCAACACATAAAGTTGATAATGATATCGATTTTTTTCTGCCATTGACGATTGGCAGTCTGAAGAAGAAACAGGTGCGGGACATACTAGCACTCTTGAATTCAACTCAGCTACCTATTACCGTTTCGTAGCTCTCAATCTGGACATGCTTTTCTATGAGGATCATTTGGCCTGCCTCAACCATCAGGAGCGTAAGGCTGTTGTTAATGCTTTTATCAAGGCAACGCTTCAGGCGATTCCTGTCGCGAGGAAAAATTCAATGAACGGGAATGTTTTCCCAAACTATGTGTTGTGCGTCATTCGGGAGAAAGGTCATCCTGTCCAGTTGGTGAATGCCTTTGAAGAACCGGTTTTCAGCAAAAATGGTATTGTCAGGAAATCCATTGAATTGCTGGAGAAAGAATATGAAGGCTTGAAAAATACGTGGGGGCTTGAGGAGGTTACGGAAATCAAAATGCCTGAGAAAAAGCTAAGCGAATTTTTAGCGGAGGTCGAAAAACATGTCCCAGCCCCAGACAAAAAAATAAGGCGGTTCTGGTATTGCGCCTGCAGGGACCTCTGCAATCCTGGGGCCATGACAGCCAGTTCAACCGCCGCAAAACCGCGCTTTTCCCGACCAAAAGCGCGATTGCGGGGATGTGCTGCGCGGCTTTGGGATTCCCCAGAGGATCGCCGGATGAAAAAACATTTTTGGAAAGATTCACAAAAGTTAAGCTCACTTGTATCGCTGTCCCATTGAAGTCCCGGTGTAACGGCAGAGAATTTTCTGTCAAGCGTATGCAAGACTATCACACGGTGCAGGGTACGGTCAAACCGGATGGAAAGCCGAAAAGGGATGCCGTTCTTACTTACCGGCAATATCTGAACGATGCCTTTTTTTACGCTTTACTGGAAGGAGAACGGACATTTCTCGAAGAAATAGCAGACGGACCGGAAAAGAAAACAGGATTACGAAACCTTGTCTGGGGCGTTTGGCTAGGACGGAAGGCGTGCATTCCTTCTGTTCCAGTATTAGTTGGGATATTTGATTCGATAACGGATATCGAAAACAGACTTTTGGGGAAGAATCTATTGGAGGCGTTTACCCATTTGCAAGAAGTGGATGCATTTGAAGGAGGCATTGATTTTTGTAGAGATCAAGCTGCATCGTTTGAATCAACGAGTCGACAGTTTAATCCTCGGAGAGTTATTTTAAAAGAAGCAAAATCAGGTTAACCATGACCACCGGCAACAACCCCTTACTCCCCAAACTCTCTCCCGTTACCATCAAAGAACGCGTCTCCCTTGTTTATGTCGAGAAGGGAAATCTTGATGTTTTAGATGGCGCTTTTGTCGTCGTTGACGTTAACGGCGTGCGAATGCATATCCCTATCGGTGGAGTATCCTGTCTTATGCTTGAACCCGGGACACGCATCTCCCATGCCGCGGTCGCTCTGGCGGCGCGGGTGGGTTGTTTGATTTGCTGGATCGGGGAAGCCGGTGTGCGATTATATGCATCCGGCCAGCCTGGAGGTGCGAGGGCGGATCGATTGCTTTATCAGGCGAGCCTTGCTCTCAACGAAGAGACAAGGCTAAAAGTCGTAAAGCAGATGTACCGTATGAGATTCGGTGACGAACCTCCCGCGAAAAGAAGTGTTAACCAATTGAGGGGCATTGAAGGCGCGCGTGTTCGCCAGATGTATAAACTTTTCGCGAAGAGATTCGGAGTTCCCTGGAAATATCGCGAATATGATCCTGATGACTGGAATACGGGAGACTTACCCAACCGGTGTTTAAGTTCGGCAACGGCCGCTTTATACGGCATTACGGAATCGGCGGTGCTGGCGACCGGTTATGCGCCGGCCATAGGATTCATTCATACCGGCAAGCCGCTTTCTTTCGTTTATGATATTGCGGATTTATTTAAGTTTGAAACGGTAGTGCCGGTAGCTTTTCAAAAGGCCGCGCAGAACCCATCGAATGCGGAACAGACGGTACGTCATGCCTGCCGGGAAGTCTTTCGAAGTACGCGATTATTGCAGCGAATTATTCCGATGATCGAAGAGGTATTGGCGGCCGGAGGGTTGCTCAAGCCGGAGCCACCGGAGGACGCGTTGCCGCCTGCGATTCCTGAAAAGGAGGGATTAGCCGATGATGGTCATCGTTCTTGAGAATTCTCCACCTCGATTAAGGGGACGTTTGGCGGTATGGTTATTGGAAGTGAGAGCGGGGGTTTACGTAGGAGTTTATTCTGTGAAGGTTAGAGAAATGATTTGGGATCACGTAATGAAAGGGGTTGAAGAGGGGAATGCGGTTATGATTTGGGCCTCCCCGGTCGAATCCGGTTTCGATTTTCTTACGTGCGGAAAAAATAGACGTATTCCTGTCGACTTTGATGGATTAAAGTTAGTTTCTTTTATGCCAGAGGCACAAGAACCTTGTCTATCTGATGGAGAGATTGATGATCCTTAACTATTTGGTAAGGCTATTTTTTGTCTACCGAAGTCTTTTTCAAAAAACTTTCATTTGTGGAGACTTCAAAGAAGAAATAGAAGTATGTTCCCCACGAGCGTGGGGATGAACCGAGCTAGTGCCGCGAACGATGAACCGCGATTAATTCGTTCTCAATTCGATCTGGCGTGTAATAATCCCCGTTTGTCGCGCCCCGCGTGGGCGCGTGGATTGTCCCGCCTTTTCTGGGAATTGATTATGGTAGGTGGGATCCCGCTTACCATAATAAGAATAAGGAAAAGCGGGAAAACATATAGTCCATTTATTAGGGTTTATCAAGTTGCGTTGGCCCGTGCGGGCGCGTGGATTAAAACACTCGGTACCGAGTGAATTGGATTGGACCGCCCCCATTGTTCAGCGACGGAAATTATGTTATATTTTAATCAAGCCGATAAAGGTAAACCCAGGGAAACTTGGGGACCCCGGAAACCAGTCCCGACTTAAGTCGGGACGGTTTTAGGGCGGCCTGCCTCGGGCAGGCCGACAAAGCCAACAGACCTACGTTGTTTAAAACCGGGAAGGCCCAGAAGAGGGTTCTTGGGCATTTCTAGCAGAAGATGCAAAGGCGGCGACAATACGGTGGCTGGGCTGCCGAAGCCAAGGTTGGGGATAGACAACCCCACCTTTATCGGCTTTTTTATCCGCCTTCGCCCCAAAACTTTCGGTCTTCTTCGCTGAAGCTTCGAAGAACCGATTCCTCCGAAGCCTTGGCGAAGGAGAATCGTTTGGGGGCTTCGGCGGATTCCGCTCCACAGGAATAGAATCGTTGGGCGGATAACCCTACGAAGCCAAACACAAGTCCCCCGCCACGAATCATGGCGGGGGACGAAAGTATTTGGCGAAGTAGGGCAAATCAAAATATACGAACTTGCTGGTGGAGCTTCATAGAAAAGCCCGAAATCCCTTGATTCAGGGGTAAATTATTCATTGACAAGCAATTATCGTAAACATAAAATACAGTCTATTCATTAACTTGAGTTTGGCAAATTTTTGAAAATATTGTCGTAAGAAGAAAGGCTTTC
>CAZUJQ010000164.1:0-3876 GCA_964620805.1 uncultured Planctomycetales bacterium
TGGCGAAGTTGGAGAGCTTCTGCGTGATGGCGGTGGCCCGGTCGATCTGCTTCAGAGCGCCGCGCATCACCGTCGAGGCGCGCTCCAGCAGCTCGGAGGCGGATTTGCCCACCAGGATCCCGTCCTCCTGATCGAGCAGAAACGCCTCGCATTGCGCCTTGACGATCCCCAGCGGATTGCAGATCTCGTGATTGATGCCAGCGGAGAGGGTGCCGATCACGGCGAGCTTTTCTTTCTGCGCGGCCTCGGCCGTGGTTTTCTTGAGATCCTCGACGAGCTGCGCGTTGCTCACCGCGATGGCGAGGGTGCGCGCGAGGGGGAGCAGGATGTCGAGATCATCCTTGGTGAACTCTTCATCGGATTTCTTCTTGCCAAGGCAGAGGACGCCGATCAAGTCTTCATGGATGGAGAGCGGCAGGCACAACCGCGCGCGCAGCCGTTTCAAGCGCTGCGTCACCGCCTCCGGGAAGCGGATCTTGCCCAAGGTGCCATCCTGCCCGATCGGCTCGTGGGTTTCTCGGAGGAAGGTGATGAAAGGCTCCGCTTCTTCCAGCACCAGCGAGGCATCCTCTCCTCCGCGGGCGGCCGCCGCCCCATAGGTCCGCGTCTCTCGATTGAGCAGCAGCAAGGTGCAACTCTCCAGCTTGATCGTGTCCGAGAGGGTGGCGACCGTCATCTGCACCAACTGCCGCAGATCCACCATCACCATTACGTCATCCGTGAACTTCTTGAGCAGCTCCTTGTAATCGTACTTCTTCTGGAAGAGGTACCGGTCCGTCGTATTCACCAACCAATTCCGCAGCGGCCCATACACCGCCGCAATAATCGCCGCCGCCAGGATGTTGGACAACCATTCGGGGACCTGAATGAAGTGAGCCAGTATATCCTGCGACACAAACGCCATCAATGAGACCACCGCCACCACCGATCCCACCAACCCCGCAAACACCACCGTCCGCTTGATAACGACTTCGATATCCATAAGCTTGTATCTGAGAATCGCATAGGTCACCGTTCCAACGTACAGAGAAACTAGCGGGTTAAGGAATGGTGGGATCGGTACCCTGTACCAGGTAAGATAGTTCACTGTGCCAGAAATGTATCCTATAGTTGTCCCTATAAAGACATAAAGGACCTGATTTCTGAGAACGCCGGAATCACACTTCAGGATTTTCAACATCAAGGAATGGGAATAGACGACATTTGTAAAAAAGTGGAGTGTGTGAAAGAAGAAAAGAATTCTTGGCTTCAACCAATAGGGGAAAATAAGAAAGGGGCCAACATCGCTTGCAAACCACCTTGTATAAACGGTAAAGGCAAGAACGGAGCTTACAAGATAGTTGCTCAGATTTATTTTCTTATCAGAGATCTTAAGGAACGTTAAGATGAAATGGGTGAAAGTTGTTGGTATGAATATTACAAAGAGCATTAAGGTCCGCAGGTAGACCTCGGCCGGTCGACTATTTTCTGCACACAACCATAAGAAATAAAACAGAGACCAGCCTGCGACCGTGAGGGCAAAGAGGGAAAAAGTCTGGTTAGTGCGTGATTTTGGATTTTTAAAAAAGACAAGAATGGCTAAGGCGGCTGAGGTAATAAAATTGAGCAAACCTGCTAGGACATAATAATTGAGGGGTATCCTTTCCCACATCCAAATTAGGCTTTGGTTAATATGAGGAAGAAAATGGTTCCAGTGCCTTCCTTCTCAATCCGCAAGGAGTACTTCTCCAACCCCAATCCCTTTGTAGCACTAATCAAATCATCCCTGGACCTCTTAATAAAGGCCCAATCACACAACCAATCTGGGGGTAGGGAAGGAAACGGGATGTCTTTGTCCTTATAAGTAATTACGAGCATGCCCTTGTCGTCCAAGAGTTGAGATAAGAAGCCCACCAATTTCTTAAAGATTCTATCAGGCAAATACTCGGTCAAACCAAGGATATAAACGACATCCTGTTTTCCTATGATATCGTAGTATTTGCTGTTCTTAAAAAGACTTAACACGTTCTCATTCAAAAACCTCACTGTGATATTTGGTGGCAACTTATCTAAAGCAAACTTAGAGAATTTCAGAGAACCTTCATCATTGTCCAAGCCCGTAAAGCACAGGGTTGCCTTCGAGACCAGGAATGGGTCGGACAAGAGTTCTCTCACCTCTCTGCATGGGCCGCAAGCTACGTTGAGTAGCCTTAGGCAAGATGAGTTATTACTTTCTATGAGATCCTGTAATATATTTTTCATCCTATTTTTCCGAGTCCGAACGGCCTGGGTATAAGTGTTATTCAGGAAATACTTGTCGAAATAGAATCCGATTGTACTTTCTTTTGCCAGCGGCTTGCCGTTGTAGATTATTTCAAAGAGTTCATAGTCACCTGGATAACCCCTCGGCTTTTCATAGGCCATTTTCATTATGGGACTTTGATAAAACCAGCAGCCGGTCAATTCCCGAAATAGTTGTTTTATTTTCTTCATGCCTACGTTATCGACTCTCCCCTCCAGGGCATTTCCCTTCAGAAGAAGGTTATTGGTGAGGATGGTTAGTCTTTTTTCGATCTCTTCTGATTCAATCTTTCCATTGGTCATTTTGTGAACCAATGCAGATAACTCCTCTTGGTATTGTCGAATATCTTTATTAAAGAAACCCTCCACTTGTGATCTTATGTCGTCATTGCTGTCTTTAATAATGGCTAAGGCCTTCTTCGCAAAACTATCGAATTCGGAATCTTTTATCTGAGGCGGTGAGAATCGCTTATCTATTTGTTGTAACTGCACCTGTAAGGCAACTTTTTTCCAGGTCGGGGCAGTCGTCAACTCCTCCATCCACCGATGGATTCTGTTTCTGACGACGCCGTCAGTCATAGAGAAGGCAATACCTGCAGAGCTTGTGTTTCCTGATCTATCTCGAAGATTGACGTCCCCACCTTGCCAAGCGACAACTCCGCTTATTTCTGGCCGCTGCTCCTCCTCGGTATTCTGCGGATGAATGGTGAATAGAATCTCTTGCCCAGCCGCCAAAGGTTCACTGAGAGATAAGCGTATACCGCCCTCACTAATATCCCAGCTCTCAGCTAGGCGAGTTTGAGCTACTGGTTGGCCTTTCAGTCGGTAGCGAACTTCCGCCAGCGTATTAACTCTCACAAATTTGCGTCGTTCCATCCTTTGATCTCATTTGTTTGAAGTGCTTCAAAGGCAACCCCGCAGGGGGCGACGACGCCGAGGCCGGTGATGACGATGCGCTTCTTGTCCATCATGTCGAAGCAACCGGTTGAGACGTGACAGCAGGCTCATGTAGTAATGGGAATTTCAAAGTGCAGCGGGTGCCGCAGCCGGGATGGCTCTCAAAGGCAATGCGTCCACCGTGCTCAGTCACAATGGTATGGACGATGGACAGCCCTAACCCGGTGCCGCGGACTTTGGTCGTAAAGAACGGCTCGAAGAGGCGCTCCAAATCCTCCTTCGCAATTCCAGAACCTTCATCCTGAATCGCCACCGTCAGAAACGCCTTTGCTCGGCTCGTGCGGATAGACAGCAGTCCACCGCGTTCCTCCATCGCCTCCAGACTATTGAGGAGAATGTTGAGGAATACCTGGCGCAACTGCTGGGGGTCGGCGTGGATGGTATCGTCGGAAACGTAGGTGCGTTGGATCGTCACGTGGCGTTTGAGGCAATCGTTGCTCAGGAAATCCAGCGTCTCATCGAGCAGCGCAGAAAGCTGAAGCGGCTTTGGATTCGGCGGAGCGGGCCTGGCGAAGTCGAGAAGCTGGCGGACGATGTGGTCGATCTTATCAACCTCTTTGGTCACAATCCGGCGGAATTTCTGTTGAAAGACCGGATCGTCGCTTTTCTCCGGGAGAAATTCGGCAAAGGTCTTGATGG
>CAZUJQ010000165.1:0-3811 GCA_964620805.1 uncultured Planctomycetales bacterium
GTTACTTTCCGGGTTACATGGCCCCTCTTAACCAAAATCTTCACATAATGGCGAAAGAGCTTTCTTAAGCCCGCTTCCCCCAACCGCTTTCTAAACTCACCGAATGAGGTATGGTCAGGGGCTTTCTCTTCTAATTTCATTCCCAAAAACCACTTCACTGCCAGGTCACTGTTAATTTTGTTTTCCAGTTCCCGCTCTGATAACCCCTCCATCGTTTGAATCAGCAGCGCTTTAAAGAGCTTTACGGGCTCAATCGGAGGTCTGCCGTCAGGGCGGGTTTTGTAATACGCCTCACATATTTTATTCACGTCAGAAAAATCGAATCGTTTTGAAATTCTCCGATATAAATGATTTTCTGGAACTGCTCTCTCCCACAAAATGGGGCCATACCATGCTTCTAAACTCATTTGGTCATCCTTTCTAAAATCAAACTTCGGGCTAAACATGGCAGCCATCATACCCACTTCCAATTTCCTTTTAAAGACTCAATTTCTTTATCCAATACCCATCCGCTCCTTCGCTCTGGATGTGTCTCTTGGGTTTTTCAACAGTCTCAAACTATATACAGAGTGACGCAAATTGGCGCCATTCGCCTGCTAAACAGTAGTGCTTTGAGGGGAAAAAGCCTCTTAATCACCGCTATTCTTAGCCTCATCCTGTTTATATTGCAAATCTAGTGCCAGCGCCTTGTGGGGCGGAAAAATCGCGTATCAATAATGCATAATTTCCAGCAAGAAAGATGTTCGGTCATGAGGGCCGGGGGAATAATTTTTTCATTGTGTGCCCCCTCAATAACGACCAGCGCGCTAGTTCAAATGCACACGGCCGGCTTTACCTTGAAAGAAAGGTTCTGGATCCCGGATATTTGCTTCGCAAATTCCGGGATGACACTCACTCTAACATCTTAATATGGAAGCTTGGATCCCCCGATCAAGTCGGGAGATGACGGGTGTGACGTTCAACCAAATAAGCGGTTAATCTTATAATAAGAGAGGGGATCCCTGAGCCGGTTTAGAGCTCAAGGGATCCCCCTCCTTTTAATTTTTCTTTTTTGCTTCTTTTTTCTTTTTAAATCCTCCGGCTGCTGATTTTCTGATCTTGTGGATAACTGCGCCAATGAAACACAGACGGCGCAGACAAAAGAAATGTTTTTACTGCGGCAAATCATTTAAGAGCAAAGCCCAACAAAAGGACAAGCAATACACATGCGGAAATCCCAAGTGCATTGCTGCAAGGCGCAGGAAAGCTTCAAAGCACTGGAGAGATAAAAATCCTGGTTTTCAAGCGAGCCACGGCATGAACGACGAGTACAGAGTGTGGCATCGGAAATGGAAGAAAAAATATCGAAGGAAAAATCCAGCCTATGTGAAGCGCAACAATTTTTACTGGAAAAAGTGGAAGTTAAAGCAAAGTCCATCGTATCCCGTAAATAAAGATTCTGAAGTTAAATTAGAGACTTATGCTCCTTAAAACAAAGTCCACCGAATCCCGATAGAGGGTTTTTAGGTTGTTGTGGCAAGGTTGGCCTCAATGGGAGAGCGATACAGACTTAAAAAAATGGTGGATGAAAACTACACGTATTATGAGCTTCAAAATTATTTGGGCATACCCGTTGCGCCGGCCAATAAGTTTTTAGAAGCCGTTTTGATGCAAGGCAATTCCATTCGGACAGCGGCGACATATGGTTATGATTTATTGCATTTCTACACGTGGTTGGACGATCAAAAGATAAGTTTTTCTGAAATGAGAGAATCTGATCTGAGTGGCTACATTAAGCATCAGAGGTTAAAACAGAGAGCAGCGCCAAGGAGTATTAACCATCGATTATCGACGGTTATACAATATTATAAATATTGTTTTGGAAAGGAGATGCCAGGGGGCATTCATGTATTAAAGCCGGTACCCTTTTATCGCGGGCAAAACGTTCCAGAGAACATGGGGATCTTACCACAGAAAAAAGTCAAAAAAGCGCTGCGAGTAAAACAACCGAGGAAACTGATTGTTCCGTTAGAAGTCGACGAGGTCAAAACCTATCTCAAAGGAATCCGACGGTATCGAGACCTGGCGATCGTTTATTTAATGCTCCACTGCGGTTTGCGTTCCATTGAAATTTTAAATCTTAAAACAAGAGACATCTCCTATTTACGCAGGCAAATCATGGTTCGGGGAAAAGGGGAAAAACAGCGTACAATCTATTTACCTACCTTCGTCATCCAAATGCTTGAGAAATATCAACAGTACGAGAAGCCTGACGATGTTGACTCGGATCATTTTTTTAGTGTCTTGAAAGGGAAACATCGAGGGCATTCCATGACCCGCGCAGGGCTTCGTGAAATTTTTAGATATCGAAGAAAAATAAGCGGTATCGATAAAGCCAACCCTCACCGTTTCAGACACACCTGTGGGGCAGCGCTCGCCCGCGCCGGCGTATCGGTGCGTGTTATCCAAGAGCTCTTTGGTCATGAAAATATTAATGAAACCATCAATTACATCAATCTCTCAAATAAAGACATACGAGATGAATTTTTGAAAGCATCAGAAAAGATGAAAGAAATTTATGGGAAGGCGTGATGGCCTGCCGCAAGAGGCCAAAGAATTTTTAGATTATTGCGATGCCACACATAAGCAAAGCACAACCGCCGGCTATATTACAAATCTAAATAGATTTTATTCCTTTCTAAGGAAACAATATCCGAACGAGAAAAATTTATTTTCCAAAATAGATCGCCCGCTGATTCAAAAATATTGCACTGACCTCTTTCAAGTCGGGCTTCAACCCGCATCCCGTTTTTTGGCATTGATGAATCTGCGTTGTTACCTCGCGTGGGCAAACGAGATGAACTATATTGAGCATGACTCCAGAGACTTGATTCAATTAAAGGACTTTCCAAAACGTCCTGTGTATTTGCCACGCCCCATTGAACCCAACCACGACAAGCAGCTGATTAATTACCTTAAAACCGCAAAAGCGGTGACCGAGAAGGGACTCCTGATTCTTAGATACACAGGTATGCGCGTAGGTGAGCTTTTAGATCTTCCGTATAATTGCCTGCATCAAGAAGACGATAGCTCTTACTCTATTCGGGTTCCCCTCGGAAAACTCAATAATGAAAGATTGGTCCCTCTGACAGACGAGGCGCTCACCTGTATTAGACATATGCAACCAGATCCAAACAGATCATATCTTATGACTTCTAAAAATGGGAGCCGTTATTCCTACT
The DNA here is from genome assembly GCA_964620805.1 of uncultured Planctomycetales bacterium. Classification (GTDB taxonomy): domain Bacteria; phylum Omnitrophota; class Gorgyraeia; order Zapsychrales; family JAHFFX01; genus CAZUJQ01. Next base: position 3,222 of record CAZUJQ010000165.1, read on the forward strand.
CAGGCATGCGTGCTGCCATGAACAGGGCATGTAAACGCGCCGACATCCCTTATTACAGCATTCACCAACTCCGTCATACGCTGGCGACCTCACTCCTCAATGGTGGAGCTTCTCTGGCCACCGTTATGAGAATCCTCGGACATAAGAAAATTAATATGACACTCCGTTATGCGAAGGTTACCCAATCAACCGTAAGAAAGCAGTACTTCGATGCTATAAATGCCTATATCGAAGATTATGACATTACTCCTTATGAAAATGATAAGCGAAACCCTCTAGACGTGTTCTCAGATCTCATTCGCCTTCTCGAAAAAAAACGGCAAGAATCAAAAAATCCAAAAGAAGACAACACAAAGGTCAAACTCATTAAACGCTTACGGAGATTGGAGGACGACTTACGACATGTACTTTAGAAAAAAATCGCCTGCCTCTTGCGTCGGACTATGTCATGGACTTATTAACCGCTTAACAACCTGGAAGCTTGGATCCCCCGATCAAGTCGGGAGATGACGGGTGTGACGTTCAACCTGACGTTCAACCTGACCTGGTAAAAAAGCAGCGTCCAACCATGAAGGTTAAAGGGAGCATCG
>CAZUJQ010000166.1:0-3786 GCA_964620805.1 uncultured Planctomycetales bacterium
TCCAAAGGTGCAAAATTGGTCGTTACCGATGCTTCGGGTCTTTGGAACGAATTCACAACCAATCTTCATCTTACGGTAGAAACTAAATAGAGCAAGTTCGGAGTTCGTGGACATTTTTCAGTCATAGGGCTTGATTTTTCTGTCGGGGGTCGCATCTTGAATTGGTGCAAGGATTCTTGTTTAACATCCCTGAAAGGACGGCAACTCATGACAAATCCACTACAGATGGGATTTTTCGACCAGTCTCATCCAAGGAGCGCCAACATCGCGATCAAGTCCAATCACGAGCTATTACGATTTGCGGACATATTCCCGTGGCCCCAAGCTATCCAGGTTGCAATGGACATTCGTGCCATGCGGGCGAAAGCGTTGTCGGGTCCGGAACCGCACTATCGGGAACTTTTGGGCGCTGTCGCTCTGATGTCGGTGAGGAACATCACGTATCGTCAGGCCGAGGATTTAGTCGCCCACTACGCTCCAGCGAGATACCTGTGTGGGATGATGGACTCCAACTGGCAGATGGATCACGTCACGATTTTCGATTTTATGCAGATGCTTGGAGCCGAAGGCATGGACATGTTGAACAAGATGTTTTTGCTGCACGCGAAGAAAATTGGAATTTTGGAGTCGGACAAGTTGATGAGCGATACGACGGCCCAGGAGGCCATGATCCCTTACCCCAACGAAGTGGGTCTTATGAAACGGTTCACCGACTTGGTGGGCAAGAGTCTAAAGCAAGTCGGTGGCAAATTTTCTTCCGTCAAAGAAAAGATCAAAGAGGTGACAAGCAAGGTCAAAGGGCTAGTGCGGCGGTCACACCTGTTTGCCAAGACCAAGGAGGAGAAGAAAAAAGTCGGCAAGAAACTTTACCACACGGTCAGGGAGTTACACGGGTTATTGAAGAAATGTTTCGACAAGGGGTTGCAGGTCAGGTCCAAGTCTTCAATGGAGCTGGAGCGGTTGTCGAAGTTGATGGACCAGCTACTCCCACAGATTCTACATTTTTTGGACACGGGATTTGTTGCGTCGAAGAAAATTATCCACCTTCAGATGTCAGAACTTTACTCGATTGTCCGTGGGAAGGCGGGCAAGTCTGTCGAGTTCGGGCTCAAGTGGGGGATCAATCGAATCGATGGGTTCATCCTGGGATTTTTGATCGACGGAGGCCGTCATGCCTCCGACCAGAAGTTTTGCCTGTCCGCCATCAGGGAACACATCGAACTTTTTGGCAAAGCACCCAAGACATTCGGCTTCGACCGTGGCGGTTACTCAATGGCAAATCTCAAGAAGGCGAAGAAGTTGGGAGTAAAGAATGTCGGCATCGCGCCAACTGGCAAAGCCAAATGGGACGTTTCCGATACAATGGCGGAATCGATCCGCCGCGAGCGGGCCCAGGTCGAAGGGCTTATTGGGAACGTCAAATCAAAAAAGTATGGCTTCAACAAACCCAACGTCAAGCGGACGCGGGCAATGGAGACCTGCGGGCATCGCTCGTTTTTGGGCTTCAATCTGGCAAAGGCAGTGCGGAAGTTAAGCTTGATGCAGGAGCAAATGGCATAGTGGAGTCTATGACCTGCCGCCGCTTAAGTGCCAATGGCCAGTTGTCCACAGCATGCGATACGGAAGATCGGAAAATGCGGATAAATGGCTGATTTTTTCGGCTCTCAACTCCGAACTTGCTCTATATAGGGGCTGTCCGGGAATTGCGTCATTGCTTCACTCTGGGCGGAAGTTGATTTAGCGTTTCTTTATCAATGTTTCATCATCAATTTTTCAAAGGAAATTCCAATGCGCCAGTATCAGCAATCTTTGTTGGGCCAACAAGAAGCGTTTTTGCCATTACCCGTTCCGCAGAATCACGAAATGGTGATTTTGTCCAAGGCGTTGGACTGGGATTTGGGCCAGGCTATCGCGGAGGCGAATCGCGCCGAGAAAGTCGTGAGCGCTCGGGGTCAACAGCCGCATTACCGTGCGCTCAATGGAGCTGTCGTGGTGCGAGCCTTAAAAGGGTGCGACTACCGGACGGCGGAGGATCTGATCAGAAACTACGGTCCGGCCCGCTACCTTTGCGATTTGCACAATTCAGAGTGGACACCCGATCACAACACGATTTGGGATTACGAGCAGATGCTTGGAGAAGGTGGGATTCGCGAATGGGTGGACCACGTTCTACAGTCAGCACAAGCGCAGGGGTTTGCGAACCCTCGTGGGCTTTGCTCCGATACGACTGCGCAAGAGGGCAACATTCCCTACCCAAACGAAGTCGGTCATATGAACTCGTTTATGAAATCAATCAGGGACAACTTGTCGACGCTTTTGAAAAACAGCAAGGGTTTTGGGAAAATCATTGCTGGGCGGATGAAAGGCGCAATTGGGAAGGCTGCGAAGAAAGTTCGCGAGCATCGCCTGTTTGCGAAGACGAAGGAGGCCAAGGACAAGATCAATCGAGAGCTGTCGAAATTGACGAAGGATGTGCTTGGCGATCTTGGAAAACTGCTCGAAGGGATCGATGTAAAAAAAAATCAGGTCCGTGGGCAGGGCAAGCGTGCGTTAAACAACTTGGCCGAGAATTATCAAAACATGTACCAGATGATTCCTCAGATCGATTATTGGATCCAGTTTGGCAAGGTTGCGAAAGGCAAAATCATCTCGCTCTTCAACACAACTTTGCGGGCGATCGAACGTGGAAAAGCTGGGAAGAAAACCGAGTTTGGATTGAAGTGGGGAATCAATCAAATCCGTGGCGGCTATGTGTCGCTGTTTATGAATCCGGATATGATGGCTTGCGATGCGACCTATGCGGTCCTCGGAGTGAAAGAGCACATTCGAATTTTTGGTGTTCCTCCGAGGGATTTTGGGTTCGACAGAGCAGCTTGGAGTGCGGAACACAAGAAGCAGATTCGAGATCTCGGAGTGAAGAATCTTGGGATTGCCCCGAAGGGCCAAGCGCAATGGGAGGTGGGTCCGCGCGTGAAGGACCGTATGACTCGCGAACGATCCCAGGTCGAGGGAAAAATCGGCACGATGAAAAGACAAGGACTAAACAAGCCAGATGCGAAAACGAATTTCGGAATGCGTCAGTCAGCGCAACGGGCGGCGCTTTCTTTCAACTTGCGTCGCTTTGCCAAGGATTTAGCAATGAATGCAATGGCGGCAGCGGCGCAGTCGGCGTAGAAGGAATCGAGGGAGCGCAAGGCTCCGAGGACTCCGCAATGTGGATAACCGGCGAGTTATCCACATTGGGAACGGGAATGTCGCAGAAAAATCTAAATTTTTTTCGCCTGAATTCTTAGACAGCCCCTAAAATAGCGCTCGTAACTCGTGAGACATTTTGTCTCCTCTACTATCCCGGTTGAGCGCTTGCACTCCTCATGCTGGCCAGCTTCTGCACGATACTTACGCATTGTCTCGCCTTCAATCAAGAGCTCGGGGCGCGACTGCGTCAGCTGCAGTCTGCCGCCGGCCTTCTCGGCCTCCAAATTATCAAAAAGGGCCACCAGTTGCTTTCGGTCAGCCAAGATTTGGGAACGCCCACGCCGTGGCCTCTGGTGGGCCTTTAGGCGGTGGAGTGGCGTGTTCACCGGCTGAGAGTAGGTCGCCTCGACGAAACCGATCTGCGTCCGGGCGAAATGAGCCAAATCCCGCAGGCTTGGAAAAATTACTAATTCAGGCTGGGGCATTCGGCGACCGATCGGTTGCCGGACGCCAACCCAATGCTTTGATCCTGCCTCAGTACATTCGATGGAGCGTATTTCAAACAGGAGCTTCGTAACTCACCGGTGAGTT
>CAZUJQ010000167.1:0-3781 GCA_964620805.1 uncultured Planctomycetales bacterium
TGATGCTTGGATCCCACATATCTCAAAGAATTTCGAATTTGGTGAATCACGCAACCTCTTTAACCCCCTATATACCATAGACAGTTTTTAACTTAAGATAGAGCGAATGAAAGAGGAGAGAAAGCGCATGAATCGAGTAAATGGGGAGTTACGAGCTCAAGTTATGAAGGAGGCCAGAGAAACCGGAAATGCCGCGATGGTGGCCAGAAGACACGGGGTATCGGTGACATCGCTATATTACTGGTTGAAGAAGGATTCGATCAAAACGTCCGGCCGTGGACGTATCCAGAAGCTCGAAAGAGAACTTGAGGAAAAAAAGCTGGAGAATGAGATTCTTAAAGAACTTTTAAAAAAAACGAACCTGGCCTGGCTGGGAGACTCGAAGTTTCCCAACGTTTTATCGAAGAAAGGGAACTGAAGGTGAGTTTTGTGTTGAGAGTCACAGAGGTATCCAGAGCCACCTGGTACATGCACAGGCGAAAGAAAACATCTCAACGGGATGATGGCATGAAACAGCTCTCCGGACGGCCAGTGCCCGGATACACGATCAATCGTGATGGAACGGTGATTATGGATTCAACGCTTGTCTCTGTATTGCGCGGTTACCGGCAAAGGCCTGAATATTCAAACGGGGGTGGCGTGGATAAGCTGCGGCATTACCTGATGAGAGATCATGGATTTTACGTCAACCGAAAGAAAATTTATCGGATTTGCCGAGAGAACGGACTTCTTTTGGAAAAACGAGGAGTTAAGGGACGCCACAAGGGAAGCTTTGTTAATCGAAACCACGTTGTTACGCGACCCAACCAATTGTGGGAATTTGACATCAAGTATGGATATATTCACGGAGAGAGGCGATTCTTTTTTGTTCTGGCTTTTGTGGATGTCTATAGTCGAAAGTGCGTGGGTAGATATGTGGGTCTCTCCTGCCGAAAATGGGATTTATGCGTTACCCTGCGTGAATCTCTTTTTAGGGAAAGCGTCACACCCGAGAACGAGCTCATCATTCGAAGTGATAATGGTCCACAGATGCGCTCCAACCAATTTCATCAGTATCTTGAGAAACTGGAGCAAGAGCTGAGTCATGAATTCATTCCGATTCAGACACCCAACAAGGACGCCCATGTCGAATCGTTTTTTTCGATTTTGGAGATGGAATTTTTTCGCGTTCGGTATTTTCACTCATTCGCGGATGCGTACGAACAGACGCACGCATTTATAGATTTTTACAATGAAACAAGGATCCACGGTTCCATCGGTATGAAATCACCGGCGGAAATCGTAACCTTATGGAAAAATAATCAGAAAGTAAATGTTCAACCGGTTAGATTATGAAAAACAAAACTGTCTATAATAAGGGGGTTGACTCGAATCCCATCAGCGAATAGACGGCGAACTCGATAAAACCAGACGCGGCAACCCCCGCCACGGCGTCGGTCCCGAGCTTCGCAATCCAATAAATATCGGCGAGATCAAAAAAGAGAATACTTAAAAATCCTGTCATCGCCGGCAACGCGATGCGGAAGATTTCGCGGGTAAGATTTTTGGGGTTCATATCGACATGCCATTTCGCAAGTCAATCTTTTTCAAATAATTCTTGGAATTCAATCAACTGATCATTGGGTATGGCCTGATTCCCTGCACGTTTTTTCAGAAACCAGAGCCACATTTTGCGAGTTGTCTCCCTATGCCATGCAAGTTGCTCTAAAGTTTCAAGTTCCTTGCGTGCCAGACCAACCTTAGCTACGGCCGTGTGCTTCGTAATATCTTTGTGGAGATTATCTAAATTTACAAATCTTTTATAAAGAATAGAATCATCTGCTTCGAGATCCCATTTTTTATCGAAAAAATCGTTGTCGACATAATTCCGCAGTGCCGGCGTCCTACCATCTAGTAGGTAATGCATTCCAAACAATTTGGTCAGGCTGTTACCCAGCAGATTCACAATCTGGATTCCTTTACTCCAATGATAATTTTCTCGATTCAAAGCACCAAATTTGTTCTTCGCCTCAACCCAATCGTCAAGCTGAAGATTCACGATAAAGGGATAATTCAGCGCCGTGGCCGTTGCAGCAACAGCAATTTTCTCTTGATCCAAAATATCACTCATATCAACCTTTTTTGTTTGCGTTTACCTTTCAAAAAGCTCTCTACCTTTTAGATGAGACCAAGGACGAGTTGAACTTAACCAATTTTTCCCAATCAATCACTCCATTCTTGTTGCAAAATTTTTTACTGAATTCCTTGGTGAATTTATTTATCATTTGAGAGTATGATTTCATAAACTCTTCATTCTTTTGTTTTGCTTTATGCCCGAGGGGATCTATAATTTCCATGAAAAGCTCAGAATTGCCTGAAATGAATTTCCAAAATTCCTGCCCGCAATATTTGAAATAGTCACCCTTGTCGGGATTGTTGTCACGTCCATAGCAACAACCATTAACTGCAATAACATGTAATTTGGAATTACTTGTCCTCAATGTCGTCTTGGCCTTTTTAAAATCAGCGACCATTTTGCCAATCTGACTACTATTGCCCCAGTTCGGCCCCGACTTAATTGTTACAATATAGCGTCTTCCATCTTTGTTGAATTCTAAATCGATTCCGCTAATCCCAGACTTCCAACCACTATAAACTTTTTCATTGATGAAAATAGCCAATCCTTCCAGCCAGTCACCAAATATTGTTTCTTCATGTGAAGACATATGAGCGTCAATTAGATTTTGAATGATATCCTGTGCTGTAAGTATATATTTAGCCTTGAAAAGGTAAGGATTCTTTCTCTTCAAGACCTTTGACAAACTCAACGTACCCATGCTTGAAATTCGTTTCTCATGGAAGATACCGATATTATCCTCGACGTACTTCGTCACTTTCTCTATTAGGTTAAACTTTTTCATATTTGTGTCTGGTTTTAGATTCAAACAGATATAATGTTAAAGGTTCAACCTCCATTTTCACCATTTCATAATATTCCCGCATGATTTCAATTCCGATAGCGTTTCTTTTCATTCTATTTGCCACAAAAATCGTAGTTCCTGACCCCATAAATGGGTCAAGCACCATATCGCCTTCTTTTGTGAACAGCTTAATGAACCATTCAGGTAATGCTTCTGGGAACGCCGCACTATGCTTCTTATTACCACATTCGGTCGCCACATGGAGAACATTTGTAGGATAGACTATATCCCGATTTAACCAGTTTGAGATATTCTTGCCGAATCCACTCCCCACTTTAGATTCATCGCGTGTTTTATCAATTGCACTCAATTTTTTCAGTCTTGTTTTGGCCCAATCTCCCATTGGAATCATCACCGACTCTTGATACATTGCAAATTTCTTGTCCTTGTTGAATTGTAATAAATGCTCCCAAGCATCCCGGAAGCGGTTGGGCCATTTTCCGGGATAACAATTTTTCTTGTGCCAAATAAATTCCTCTGTCCATAACCATCCCTGCTTTCTCATTTCAAGGATTAGCTGAAGAATATAAGTACCTCGCTCTCCATTTACTACACGTTCTTTGATATTGAGAATAAAAGTCCCCGCTGGTTTGAGTACTCGAAGAAGTTGTCGCGCTATGGGTAAAAACCACTCAACATATTTGTTAGGATGGATACCTCCATACGTATTTTTTCTCTGATCCGCATAGGGTGGAGAAGTGAAAATTAGATCAATAGAATTATCAGGCAGCTTCGCGAGTTGTTCTTTGCAGTCGCCTAAAAATAAGTCGGTTCTTATCTCCATAGCGCGAGTTCATCACTCGTCTTTAAATTCAATACTC
>CAZUJQ010000168.1:0-3693 GCA_964620805.1 uncultured Planctomycetales bacterium
TTTGATTCCCCGCCTTTCGGCGGGCAAGCTGTGTGAAAGAGCTGTTTGAGTCATTTGATTTACCCTCCTTTTTGATTCTGAAGGGCAAATCGTGTCTACCGGAAGGAATGTTCCAGCAATACTCCCCTCTCTTGCAGGGTGTTGTCCGATCTTTCCGCAGGACTACCCGCCATCAGTTCCCGGCGGGGCGCCCGCAACCCTAATACTGCCAACCTGCCTGCCGGCAGGTGAAAAATTGTCTTGATTCTACTGCAAAATTTTAGTTTTTTCAGTAATTTTAAACTTCTACTGAGGCGTGTCTGCGACAGGTGGGATCAACGGTGGCGGAGCAACACAAAAAGGAGAAGTCAGACCTGGATACATTTGATCGCAGAAGGCGTGAATTCGTTCTGCAAGGTTATCGGGTTCGGCACACCTGACTATGACAATCCCCGCGTGACTCTTTTGGTTCTGCACCCATCGGTTATGCAATCGGCGAAAATGCCGCCGATTATGGGTAAGCAACACATAGTTGTTTGTGGCAGCATACTCAAGCTGAGCTTCGTCGGACGCACCTTGATTACCGACACGGAGAGTATGGACTGATTTGATATCTTTTTGGGAAAGTAGGTCTGCCAACCGAATAGCTATGTTTTCATTGAGGTAGAAAGCAGGTCGATCCTTCACTCTTCATCAACTTCTTCTTTTTCTTGCTGGAGGAAGGTATCGATTTCCTTGGTATGTTTGTCGTAATAATCCAAAGCCGCAAAGATTTGCTCACCGGTGAGATGCGGATACTCGGCCCGAATCTTCTGGAGATCCCAACCAAGGAGATGATACAGCTCGACAATCAAGGCAACGGTGATCCTTGTCCCCCTAATGATAGGTTCATTTTGGCAAATATCCTTGCGTCTTTCGATTAATAGATATTTCTCGGCTGTCTCGTCGGACGTTCCTTTCGGCTGTTGCGGTAACGCAAATGGTAGAACGACGCCGATAAAGGTTGACGTAGCCGTCTGGCTATCAGTACTCATATAATCTTTGCTGTTAATGACCGAAATTTCTGACATTTTATCCCCTTTCTAAGAAGTATGCCCAAGATCTAAAACATTTTCAATATGGTCCCAGATAAGGGAATCGGCACAATCCCAGACCTTGACGATCTCACTTGGCTCTAAGGAATTGGCTAGGTTCCTGTTATTGATATCCACTCGAAGGGCCAACATAAACCTGTCTTCTAATTTAGCCTGCTGATAATTAACTATGGTTTGAAGGTTGTGCCATTCCCTCTCAATTTCATGATATCGAGCAAAGGTCAGATTTACTTCACCGACATCATGAAGTCCCATGGAAAACAATTTTCCGAACAACCCCGATTTGTTTTCTCCCTCAAACGGACCCAACACAAACTCAAAAATTTTCCCTGCACGTTGATATTTTAGGGTTCGAACCGCTTGTTGGATTTCAAACAACTTTTGCGACATTGGCTTGTTTTGATCTTTTGTTTCCAGCGAACCGCCTGCCAATAAGGTATGTCCGGCAATTTTGACAGGGTAAAGCAACGTCACACTGTTACTTGAAAAGATGAGCGAGGGCATCGTGACTGTGGATGCTCCGACCACATGTTGCTTCGAAACTTGAAACAGCTGTTGGCTACCGGCCGAAGCGGGGTCTTCAAAAAGCTGAAAGAAATCTGGGTCCACCTCGCGCAAGACATTCTCCAGAGCCTTTTTTTCGGCGGACTGTAATTGCTTCCGCGTAGGGGTTCGGCAAGCAAATTGCACGACAAATTGCTGGATAAGGTCGTTGGAAATGGGCATCTCGTTTGAGCGTTTTGTCATAAATAATATTGTGAGGACTGATTGTAGCTCGGTCGCTACTGAGATTCAAGCAATGCTTTGGCTTTCAAAATATTCGGCTATGTAGATACCCTCCGCGCATGCGCGGGGAACTCAAAGCGGCGATTAGGCGGGACATTCAGCCGGAATTTCCTCACGCCTCCCAATCCTCGAGCGACCAGTCGGTTTTGATGCGGGCGTGGCCGTTTTCCAGAAGCAGGTTGTTCAAATAAAGTTCCTCTCCCGATTCGGAGATAAGAAAAACATCCGAAAGATAACGATCCCATTTGTCAGGCTTGGTGGTGGTGATAAGGATCCGTTTGTTCCGGACTTGGTCCTCCACGAATTTCTTAGCGGCTCGGCCCTCGGGAGTCTTGATTTCGGCCGCGTCGATATCGCGCAACCTCAATTTTTCCTTAACCCACGGCGCCCTTTGACGCCCTTCCAAGTAAATCTTCATCCAGATCGTGTCGGCGTCCACCACACGCGTCACATCCGCTTCGTAGGTGTAAAGGAGGGACTTTCCCCCGCCTTCCAGCTTTTCCATTTCCCGGCCTGGAAGTTTGCGCACGATATCCCCCTCCAGGAATCGCTTTGCCTCGCCGGGTGATAAATTCCAGTACTTGGCAAAACCCTGGTCGAGCGCAAGGACGCCTCCGTCTTCAATGATCCGGTAAGTGAAAAGTTCCCCTTTTTTGGGTTTGAGGAAGGCTCGCCCCGAAAGCGGACTTCGGGGTTGGGGCAGAGATTTCCTTAAGGATTTGATCCGGGCTTCAAGTTCCTGAACCGTCCAGCCGTGACGCTCTGCTCGACGGGCCAGTCTCAGGCGCAACTTATCATCCTCAAGCGGGAGGAGGGTTCGAAAGTGGGACCAGGTGAGCTGAGTTTTGATATCGTTCTTTGAGGCAGGATAAGAACTTAGAAGCGATTTCTGCCGCGCGGCAGAAATCGGCTTGGGAAAAAGCCTGGGAAATTTTTCCGCGAATTGTTTGCAACGGTCAAGGACACTTTCGCTGACGCCTTCATCCCGCGAAAGTTTCCGCAGGACTTCCTCACCGTAGCGCGCCCGGAGCCGGTTGAGAAGAATGTGCTCTTTGACCCACCACCCGGTGTCCCAATACGTGCGCACGCGCTCCTCTTCGATTCGCTGTTGGCCCCAAAGAAGGGTTTCCCGTACCCGGCGTCTGAGCTCCGCGTAACTGGCCAGCGGGCCGGAGGATTTTTTCACGAGCCCTATTTCTGCCATTGGTTCTGCTCGCTTTATCGAAACTTGCCCTTTCTTTCCCTTCGCAGTGATTGCAGTTGGACGGAAAAGGCATCGGAAACCCTGCGAAGACCATTGAGTCTCTCGATGATTCTATCGAATCGATGCCTCTTGTGTTTTGGCGTGATAAACCAGGCATACCCGGTTACCCAAAAGCCCAGGGACTCCAGCGCCTCCCGGCTCCAGGTAAATTCATAACGCTTGGCAAGGGTCCTCCCGCCGAATTCCTTGGCAAAATGCTTATCCGCCTGCATCAAAAGCCGAATCTCGGCATCGGTTAAAACAAACGTAATCTCACGTTTCGATTTCACGGCCTTTTCTTACCCACGTTTGGATTTTTGCAATGTCTCTTGTTTCATCTCCTGGAAAAGTCTTTCCGTATCTTCCCGCCGGCAAAGTTCGGAGCCGGGCGTCATACAAGCCGCGGCCCCAGCGGCGATTCCAAATCGCGTTGCTTCTTCGATGGAACACCCTCGAGAAAGGCTTAAAACAATTCCCGCCATCATGCTGTCGCCCGCTCCAATTCTGCTTTGAATCGGCACAATGGGAGAACGCGCTCGCCAGTGTCCCTCTTTTGTCATAAGGAGCGCTCCTTGTGCCCCCAGTGACACA
>CAZUJQ010000169.1:0-3658 GCA_964620805.1 uncultured Planctomycetales bacterium
CCATAGCGCGCAAGTAATTTGCTAGCTGGTTTGCACGAGCGTTCAGCTCACGATAGGTAACATGCTCATCTCTAGAGACAACCGCAACAGCTTCCGGTGCTTGTTCCACCTGAAACTCAAATAGCTGATGGATGCACTCCTGCGTAGGCAGCGCCGCAAATGTGTCGTTCCAGTCGAAGCATACTTCCTGTAGTTCACGAGGGGTTAAGAGAGGCAACTCTGAGACTAGCCGATCGGACTGGTCAACTATGCTTTCTAATAACACCTGATAATGCTGCAGCAATCGAGTCATAGAAGCGTCATCGAAACGGCGACATTCGTAGGCAAGTACCAAATTTACCTTTGGCTGAACTATCACTTGCAATTTTATTGGGTACTCCTGAACTTGATATTTTTTAACACCTCTTATTACGAAATTTCCTTTGGACATCTTCCATGAGTCCAACGGGTTGTAGTCGACAACGAGGTGGCTTTCGAACAGAGCCCCAGATTCAGGGAGCTTACTCCACGCCTTGACTTGTTTAAGTGAGCTATAATTATACTTACGCAATTGATTTTGCTTTGGCTGAATCTCCTTCAACCACGGAAGGACTGAAATCCCACAAATTATCTTCATCCGAAATGACAAGTGGTTTGTAAAGGGACCGAGCATTGTCTCGGCTCCGTCGAAACCTTCTGGGCGACTAGAACACGTCTTGGAGATAACAACGTCATCTACGTTCGAGTAACGCGAAATCAATAGAATCCAAGCTCCCTCTAGGATGACCTCTAAAGGTAGAGAATGCCTCCTCGCGAATTCCTCCAACTTTAATTGGATTGCTGGGTTCAAGGTAAGCCTCTGCTCCGCATAGCTATGGTGTAAGTGGAGTTGTCCGCTGTTTGACCTAGCCAAATGGATTGGCTCAGGAGTCCTGATACCCTTTAGTTCTTCTTCCCAGAATAAGGCCGTTCTCACTAAATCCTGCTCTTTCAGCCATCCTATATAATCACGGTAAGGACGCCTCTGCGTAAGCTGCAACCCGTCAGTCGTCGGAGAACTGCGGTGGTGGCGGCAGATATCTCCCAAGAGCATGCCCATGCTTGTATCATCCAATATCAAATGGTGATAATCTAAAAAGAGATGATAACTGTTTTCAGCTCCGCCAAAGATGGTCAGACGAATCAGTGGCGCTTCTGAGACGTTAAAGCCTGCTTGCTTGTCTTCCTCCCAATAACCTTGGACTCGTTCGTCCAGTTCCCTATCCGAACAAACAACCGTCTCTTTATATTTAATCCGAGTTTTCAAACGCTTATAGACCACCTGTAGCGGTCGATCGACGTGCTTTTGAAAAAAAGCTGTTCGTAATATGGGATGACTGTTTAGCAAACTCTGCCACATTCGCTCCCAGGACGAGCGATCCAGCGAACCGTCAACCGTTATCCACAGTCGAGAAGAATTCATGGCCAAATTCGAAGTGGCTGTTGACGTGACCAGCATGGCTTCCTGTAAAGGCGAGAGAGGATATATCGCCTCAACGTTTTCAATGCCTGATTCTACAAGCACCATACTACTTTATTTCTCAAGAACCTTTTTCGAATCGAAGTAACGGTGGTGCTGGAACTCAAACGGCTCAGGTGAAGCTACGAACCTGGGAAGCGGGAACGCAAGCTAAAAACAGCTCATTCGAGGCTCATTTCCTTTGCTGGGGGTGCAACATCTCACGTGCTGGCCACACTCCACCTTCCTGTGCCTACGACACTACTGATACTCCAGCCGCCAATGGGGTGGCCCTGGTGAATCACATTGAAAATGGTCCAGTTTTCGGGGGGCAGGTCACATCAACAATCAGATGCTGGATAAATCGAATCCGAGCGCTCCGTTGAACGGGATCAGCAAAGTCACCGAGGCCGACTTGAGCGTAAATTTTAACGTTACAACCTTCCCCTTAGATAACATTCTTTTGTTATGAACAGACGTTCTGCAAAGGTTCCTCTCAGTTTACACTGATCGACCAGTTTATTAGACTCAATAATCGGAAGAGACTCTTCAGTGTAGTATGTTGAAGTTAAATGACTCATCCACGGCTCTTGGCCCATGGCATATATATATACTGCCTTTGGCCTGACTCGTCTGACTAACTCAACAGCTCGTAGGCAGTCGGATCCGTTCAATCGCCGCGACTGATCCATTTTTCTCGGAAGCGGCTTGCTTATTAAAGGACCATATAACCAAGTAAAGGGAGCCCCCTTACATTCCATTCCAAGAAATAGGAGGTCAATGTCACCGAACAGCTTTTGGATGTGCCCGTAAAGTTCTGGCTCTAAATTATTAGAGTCCGCGGCGAGTAGCACTGAGCGGCCTCTAATTTGTACTAAGTAGGCAGTCTTCGATCTAACGTCTAAATCTCCATGCTCACCCAAAAAGGGCACGCTGATAATCAGCCCTCCTTCAATCTCTACTGACTCAAGCTCGTTTACTTCTACTACATCTCTGAAGCCTATATTCCTGAGAATCAGCTTTAAGGAAGGATCAAGCAACGAGCCAGGATTATTCTTCGGTAATATGATCTTCCCAATTTTGTGCCTTAATTGGAGCAGAGTCTCTAATACAAAATGGTCCTGATGGCTATGTGTAATGAGCACATAGTCTAGCTTTCGAGGAAGATCAACGTAGGTATGGCGCCCAGTACTCTTTTCGTATTGGTAACTTACAAGCGGATCGCAGAGAATACTAATGTTTCCAGATTCTATTAATACACAAGCATGGCCGAAGTAACGGATCCTGATATCACTATCTTTATAATCTGGTTTGACCTCCGGTGCTTGATCGGTAAACAAAAACTCCAATTCTCGATCGCTGTAGTCTTTAAGATCTAGCATCTCCTTCAACCAATCCAGTGGCTGTGGCATCCCTTTCATCTTAAACAATTCATCGTATCCATTAGTCCGAAATCCTCGAGAGACATAAACGTCGCCGTCACCTAAAAGCCTGGGGCTACTCAGAACGAAAGGCCGATTATCACTATTTATTAGCGACAATACAACACCCTGACTACCTTCGTCATAATAGGAACTTTTGTAGAGGAGACCCTCTATGAAGCGGATTGAGGGTCTATTCTTTGCATCATAGATTAACTCCACATATCCTCTCAACGTGTTGGGAACCTTCTGATAAATCGTCTCCAAGGATAATCCGTTGGCCTCTTTTGTTAAGATCTCCTCGAGGGTAAGAATGTCTTCACACAGCTTGAACAAATGTGCCTGATTCTTTCTGATTCTTTCCATGAGCGCTTTGACGTCATTGACTCTCGTTTCATCGTAATGTATAAAGGGTCCACCTCTCATCTGCGGATTCCTCATCGCTGAAACGTGAACCAGAGGAGCCGTCACGAAAGAGTGCATAATTTTAAACTGAAAATTCACTACATTCATTGCAGCCGTGACTGGCGATATAAGATGTGACCACGCATACCACTGATTATAAAGAGGCTCTACCAGAACATTTTGTTTTAAATACCATCCCTTACTCATACGCCCTCCTTAGTTTCCACCCTTGCGTCATTGACTATTCCGGCGGGAACTCCTCTCATGGCGGTGTCCTCCTTCTTGCCCGTTTCCCGGGCCGGGTTTGATTTGGTTAACCCAGAAGGTTACACCGCCTTCTCTCTATTTCCACACC
>CAZUJQ010000170.1:0-3643 GCA_964620805.1 uncultured Planctomycetales bacterium
GTGTACCGCAATCGGAATTGTAAGGTGGCCATAAAAACTTACGGATGACCGATGGCCGCGCGTGTACACCCTGATTTGTGAGATCTTGAGGAAGCTATATCTTTGAAACCTGGGAGTAAAGATTCGCTACCGGCTGACCGTATATTTCATGAGACTGCGGGGGGAATTTTAAGTATAATACGGGGCATATGGCTATAAAAATCAAGGCCCATGAACATGAAGTCTTCAAGAAAAACTTTCTGAAGTCCGTCGTTTGTCAAATCAAGGTTCAGCCTATTTTTCGCATTGCTTCCGAACTTCCGGCGCAGTTTCAGGAAAAAATTAGGAAAGATTACCCTGCGGTTCAAGAGGAAAAGGCAGTGCAGGTTGAAGTCCGCGGACCGGAAACGCAGCAAAGAAGTCTGGGCAGCACATGGCGTTTTAGGAGTGAAGATGGCTATTGGGCGGTGACGCTCGATTCCGCATTCATTGCGTTTGAGACCAAAACCTATGAAAGTTTCACCGATTTCAGATCTCGGTTTGAAGAAATATACGATGCGTATGTAACAACGTACGAACCGAGCCAGCCCGAGCGGATAGGGTTGAGATATATCAACGTCATTAGGCCGATCAATGTCAGGACGTTGAAGGATTGGACGTCCTGGGTTAGACCGGAATTGATGGGCCTCATTGCAACCGACCAGGTCGAGGAACCTATCATTCATGATTTCAAAGAGCTGAGGACGCTCCAAAATCCCGGCTTCATGACGGTGAGGCACGGGTTGATCGCAGATCAGGATAAGTCGCGGGTTTATTTGCTCGACGTGGACCGCTATATCCAGGGGGCCAAGAATCAGCAGGAAACGGCCGCGCTTTTGGGCAAATTCAACGAGGACTGTTATAATTTCTACAGGTGGGCAATCGGTCAGGAAGCCGTAAAGTGGATGAGAGGAGGCGCGTAATATGCTTTCACAATACCTTGAAGACAAAACAGAGAAGGGGCTCAACGCAGATGACCTGGACAGAGCTCTGATTCCCTTCGCGTCAACGCCCTTTACCAGCTCGATTTGCTATTTCATTACTTTTTCACCGCAGGAATCTTCTGCCTTGCAAGAAGCAAGGAAGGAGGCTACGGGAAAACTCTTGTCTTTAATCAGCGACATCGAAAAGAACTTTCCTCCGAAGTCCGAAACGGACATCTCAGGCATTGAAGACCTGTATCGCTAATGGTATTTGCAGACACAACGGCACTGGCCTCTCTTCTTATTCCCACTGACACCTATCATAAACGCGCCCGCGCTTGGATTGAGCAAAACAGTCAGCAACACATAGTCACCACCGATTACATCATCGATGAGCTTTACACCCTCCTTTTGGTGCGGAGCAAAAGTAAGAGCTGGACGATTGATGCGGTGACGCGATTCATGGGGTCAAAGTGGATTTCAGAACTCGTTTTCATTACCCGTGAAGATTTCTACCAGGCTGAGCAGATATTCTTGGCGTATCAAGACAAGGGATGGAGCTTTACTGACTGCACTTGCAAAATCGTGATTACCCGCCTGGGTATTCCGCAGGCCTTCTCATTTGACGAGCACTTCGGTCAGTTCGGTTCTCTGGCCGTTGTCCCTTCTTAGTTCAGCGCTTCTCTCCCGACCTCCCCCTACCATTTTCTGAATGGCCAAGCACCGTCTTTTGCGGTAAAATCAAGCCAATTTTTCGTTGGCACTATTAGGGTTGCGGGCGATTTCATCGCGAGCCGCGGAAAAGTCTGATATCTCCCTTTCGGGAAGCATTGTCGGGCACCTCGCCCGGTAAAAACGACCTGCCCTCCAAATTAAAACTTAGGAGGGCAAAATGGGAAGGAATGGACGCAAACAAAGAGCAATCGTTATGACTGAATTAAATTGGGAAGGTAAATACAGGGACGGAAAGAAAGTGGCGCCTGTCCGAATCGCGCTTCCATTTCAGACCGTTGAAACGGTCAATGAAAGTGCCCAAGAGCGGCAGAAATCGCTGGACTTGTTCTCTGCTGGCCGCGATTCCGAATGGCGCAACCGCTTGATCTGGGGCGACAAAAAATATGTCCTGCCGTCATTACTTCAAGAATTCGCTGGCAAAGTGAACCTCATTTATATCGACCCACCTTTTGATACCGGTGCTGATTTTTCGTTTACAGCTTCTATCCCGGATCATCCCGAAACTGAGGAAGACGATTCATCTTCATTTGTGAAAGAACCCAGCATCATTGAGCAAAAAGCTTATCGGGATACTTGGGGCCGAAATCATGATTCATATTTTCAATGGTTTTATGAAGCGGTTGTGCTTCTGCGTGAACTTCTCTCTGACACCGGCAGTCTTTATGTCCATTGTGATTGGCGCGTGAATCGTGGGATTCAATTGATTCTCGATGAAGTTTTTGGAGAAAAAAACTACATCAATGAAATCATATGGCATTACAAAACATTTCAAGGCCAAGCCCATAGATATTTTGCCAAGAAGCACGACACCCTTTTTTGGTATGCAAAATCCGAAAATTTCACATACCAAGAACAATTTGATACCGAATTTGAGGATACCATCGATTCAAAACGATGGGCTAATTATCTGAATGATAAACACCAAATTGTGGGTTCGAAAATGCCAATTCAAGATTCGCGCTTCGTTCGTTATTTAAAAAATGGGTTAAAAAATATGGAAGACAGCCGCTTGCAGACGATGTGGTTTTCGAGGTGCAGGGCCAACCGATAGATTCTGTCTGGGATATGAAGGGGCTTGATCCAAAATCAATGGAAAAAGTTGGATATCCTACTCAAAAACCAGAGGCGTTATTGGAGCGGGTGATTAACGCTTCTTCTAAAGAAGGAGATTTAGTGTTGGATTGTTTTTGTGGTAGTGGAACTACAGTGGCGGTGGCGGAAAAATTGGGTCGGCGTTGGATCGCCTGTGATCTCGGCCGGTTCGCTATTCAAACAACACGGAAGCGTTTACTTTCAATTCCCGATGTGAAACCGTTTGTGGTTCAAAATCTCGGGAAATATGAACGGCAAGCGTGGCAATCAGCCGAATTTACCACGCCTGAAGATCAGAGAGAAAAAGAATTAAAGTATCGGAGATTTATTCTGGATCTTTACAAGGCCGAGCCAATTACTGGGTACGCATGGTTGCATGGCGTGAAGAACGGTCGCATGGTTCATGTAGGGTCGGTTGATGCCCCGGTAACTTTGGCAGATGCAAAAGCTATTGCGGTAGAAGTATGGAAGTCGGTAGGCAAAGGGAAGGGATCTCCACAAAAGGCAGCGGTTGACATTTTGGGTTGGGATTTTGCTATGGACTTAAATGAGGTTGGAAAGCAGATATTGGCTGAGTCTGGCGTTGAACCACCAGCTTTCAAGGTTATTCCTCGTGAAATCTTGGATAAGAAAGCAGTTGAACAAGCAGACATCAGATTTTTTGAGTTGGCTTCCCTTTCTGTGAATATCGAAAAGAAAGGGATGGAAGAGAGAGTAAAATTAACCGATTTTGTGATACCACCCCAGGATGTCCCAGAAGACGTTCAAAAAGCAATCACGCATTGGTCTCAATGGATTGATTATTGGGCCATTGATTGGAATTACAAGAATGACACCTTCCACAATCAGTGGCAAAGTTACAGGACACGGAAGAA
>CAZUJQ010000171.1:0-3616 GCA_964620805.1 uncultured Planctomycetales bacterium
ACAGCCCCCAGGATCACCGCCACTAGAACGCCTGCTAGCATCATTAAAAGTTCCACGCCTTCCATCGGTATCCCCATTACCCCTCGCAGACGATCCGTCCCTTGACCAGTAATCCCCCTTCCCCGCGCCCTGGCCTGAAGCGAACTCACCAAATCGATAAAGTTCTCTAACAAATAAAAATTCATGAGAGAAGCACGCTCATCCCTTATGATGGCATGGATTTTATCAATGGCCTCTGCCAAATCCTCCGGCTTGACGTTACGCAGAAACGTCCCTGGCAGAGCCTCGAGAAATGTTTGATGGAGATGCCGTTGCAGAGGATCTTCCGGCCCCGGAAGGCCATAAACAATCGTCCCCATCGGACTCTTCCACGAAAGATCCTTAAGGGAGTCATAAGGATTATGTTTATGACGCACAAGAACCCCCTCTTCCCACGTCCCTAGAAGCTGTTTGAATCCAAACGCGAGATTAAGAACACGCACTCTTGCTCCTATGGCCTCAGAGAGTTTTGTCGGATCGACTAGCCAAGGATGGAAGGTTTGATTTTGATGGTGAGCATAAATCGCCTCTTTAGCCAATGTTATGGGATGGGCAATCATCATGAGTTCGAGATCTCCGATGCCAACGTCTTTAATCCGTCTTACCCACGATGCGATCACCCGAGCCGGCCCTAGTTCGGACAATCGGCCCGGGTTAAAGTGAGCCATCCCCAGGAATCTGCGGCCGTCCGCCATCTTTCCTCTGATCATACAACCCGTGCAGGTAAATAATTCGATATCAAAGCCGGTCGCAAGAGCGATTGTCTGATTCTCTCGATAAATAATTCCGACGGCAAGTTTGTATGGTACCGTAACAAGGACCGCCGCCGGACGTTCGTCAAAAACCGATGGCAACTCCCAGATGACATCCGGAGGCAGAGCGCCCCGCGTATGCACAGTAACGAAATGTAAAGGAAGGGGTCTTTGGGAGATATCGAAAACAGGATAAGAATATTCCTCATATTCTTCAGATGAGACGATGGCCGTATGGGATGGGATTTCAGATGTTCCCAAGTGCGTATAAAGTTCTAAGGTGTTTCCAATGGATAACAACTTTTTCTGAAGACCTTCTTGTAAAGTACCCCAGAGGTTGGTGAGGCGTAGTCTTTCATTTTCCGTCATGGGAGAATTGTCTTCGAGGTTGTCGGTCGTTTCGGCCAGAGCGATCACCAGAGCCGTCATCAACATCACCAACTCGACAACGCCTCCGGTCAGCGGATTCCAATTGTGCAGTCGCTCCTGTTGATTCTCGTTCCACGTTGAGCGCACGGCCTCTTGTGCCTTCTTGCCCGATTGACCTTCCGCCATTAACCGAAGATACATACGGCCATACTCCGAGGAACCTAGTTCATCAACGATGGTTGAATTTAGGACGGCCTCAACGTTCATGGTTTCTACCGATGATGGGGATTCGGATAAAACTAGAGATGTATGGATAGCCTCTGAGCGGGAGTCAAAAGATTCTTCTTGCTGATCCATTTTTTGAATCCAATCCTTATTGGCAAAAGTCCTGGGAACTCCGATAACAAAAAGAGTGATCCCAAAAATCAACACCCCAACCGAAAGCATTCTCGTGCCAGTGATGAATAACCTTTCAAACCGCCACCAAGCCGCCACAACAATCGCCAAAGTCAATCCGATCAGCCCCCAAGAATCAAAAATGATCAGCGCTTTAAGATGATTCAATCCATTCTGATCGTTGTTCCTGGAGATATGGTTGGCCAAACTCAGCCAATCATAATCTCGGAAAAATGCCTCCCCATCGTTTCCTTTTTCTTGGGCCGCGAGGGCTTGGGTGATGATCTTCCACAAAATATCGGCCAGAACTGATGGTTCCATCGTGAAATTGAAAGTTCGATCCAGGATTAATTCAAATGCCCGCCATGCCCTCTCGGGAAACCGCCTCTTAGCCACGAACATGGCACTATCGTAAAGCTTAGCCACAGGATCCTTTTTATTCTTACTGGCTTTCTCCAATAATCGCCTGATAGGATCCCCGCTCATCGGCATGGAGGCGAGGCGCTGTGTTCGTGTCGCTTTCAGCTCCCGTCTGGCCGCTTCAATTTTAGACCAGCGATAACTGATCGCCGGCCGGCTTAACCCAACCTTCCGGGCCAATTGTGTCTTGTTTAATGAGGGCTCACGGTCTAGAATTTTTGCGATCTCCCTATCACTCGGAAATCTTTTAGGGTCGATGTCCTTGTCGGTCACGTTTAGACCTCTTTGGCGGGCTAAACGCTTGATCAATCTCTTGAGGCGCGGCTGTCTTCGTCGGATTAAAATCTGCGGGGCGCTCAATCCAGCTAATTTCGCCCACTTTCCATCACTCAGCCTTTGGCCGGTCTGTTGCCAATGTTCAATCCAAAAAGTGGCTAAGGTCCTGTCATCCACCCTGGGCTTCCTAGCACTTCTTTGGGAACGAATGGTGTTGTTGCGGCGAAATTGCTCTAAATCAGTCGTTAGAGGCAGCCACCCGATTTCAACCGCCTTCTCGATGATCCTCATGCGGCGACTGGGGCTGTTGCCCCTCGCCACCGGAAATCCAAGACGATGGGAGATCTTACCCACGATGGCATTGATGTTGGATACAGAGACCTTCAAATGCTCGGAGATTTTTTTAATAGTCCATCCCGCCGCTAAGAATTGTAAAACCTCTTTCATTCGAGGTGTTAGCGCTTTGGCCGCCTGCAGACGCTCTAACTCTAGTTCAAAATCGAGCCAGCCTTCAGAATGCGCCTTCTTTAACGCCTCGAGGATGGAAGGATCTTCTAGGCCGAGCTTTTGATAAATACGACTCATATACCCGCGTAAGGTATTGGCCTTTACCCCAAACGCCGGAACCACCTCGGCATACGGGCGTAGACTGCTCATCGCTCGAAGAATCTCTTGCTCCCGTCTTGTCAGGGGATTGGATCGTAAGGGTGTTTGAGATTTTCCCGTCCCCTGGGGCTTAGATCCCGCCATCGCCCGCCCTGTCCCTTCTTGGGACAGGGCCAAGACGACGAAAGATAAAAGCCAGAAGACTATCTCAAAAGACCCCGCTGACACCTCAAGGCCAGTTGGAAAATCCGGATCGGCTTTCCTGATCTCCTGATTCCCTGCCTCCCGCGGCTCCGGAGGAGTTGAAGGGGTTTCGTGCCGTTTCCTGTAGGAATTTAATTTTGCCATTGAGGAACGTAAAGTCCGCATAGCTAGGACGATGCCCATGGCGGAGTCATAACCGGTCAAGGAGGGCAGTATGGCTCTTAAAATACTTTCCAGGGAAGGTAACCGCCGAAGAAGATTTTTATCATCTTCTGCCGGCGGCCCGCGGTTGGGCGGTGGGTCTTTGTTTTCCTGCGCCTTCGCGTATGCCTTGATAAGCCACACCCAGAGTAAAATAACGATCGCCTGGGCAATAAGGGGCCCCAGCCAGTCGATCGCGAGAAATGAAGGATGGGCATCCGGTTTCAGCACATAGGCGACAGACTTGGGGTTCCGCTCATCGAGAATGGCCGCCGGGCCGTGAGGATCGTTGATGTCTACGGGCCTCTCCCCCACAAAAAGGATTCCTGGCTTTAAGAGGCCGTCTGGCCAGA
>CAZUJQ010000172.1:0-3611 GCA_964620805.1 uncultured Planctomycetales bacterium
TCGAAAGCCTTTCTTCTTACGACAATATTTTCAAAAATTTGCCAAACTCAAGATGTTATTTTACCTCACGCCTATTCCTTTATTTTTCTTGAGTTTGGCAAATTTTCGAATTTGTCGTCGGAAAAGTCTCTCGGATCGCAAAAACAGGTTTTCGATACCACAAAATTGCTTTCTCGACGAGAACTACCTGAAAATACGGCCCAAAAGCCCGAAAAAGTGCCAAACTCAAGTATTTTTGTTATTTTATAAAATTTCTTACGGGCCTTACCAGATCAATGTCATTCCACCGTAATAATTCCTACCGGCTGACGGATCAATGCCGTCGCTACGGATGCGGGCAAAATATTGTTCGTCGAAAAGATTGTTGATGCCGGCGAAAACCTTCACCGCATCCTTGTACACTTTGATTTCTCCTGTCAAATCCCATACCTTGTAAGAGGGGACCAGGAATTGCGTGGTGTTGGTATCGTTGGCGAAGTGATCATCAACGAATGTCCCGGCCAGGCGGATCTTCCCTTTGTCGTGGCCGTTGTATTCTATGCCGCTGCGGTAAATAAAGTCCGGCGCATACTGCGGGGTCTTATCATCATTGGGCCCTTCCATGAATTTTGCGTCCAAGATCATGACATTGTTGAAAAAGTTCAGGGATCCCAACTCCTTTGCCATGTCCGTCTTCCCCAGTGTGTCGATCCAACCGAAGAGATCCAACTCGGTGGCCAATTCCACGCCATAATGCCGAGCATCTCCCACATTTTCAACGGTTGACCCGGATGTTCCAATTTGGTCCTGGAATTCCATGTAAAAAAGGCTGCCGTCAAAAAACAAATAATCCGCCGGCGTTGACCGCATCCCGAAGTCCGCCTGCCAAGCCTCCCCTTCCTTCAAATCCTCGTTAACCACCTGACCACTGCCGGTGGGGACGGCCTGCGTATAAATCTTCGGGCGGTAACTTTGAGAAATGTTGCTGTAGACGTCGATTACGGACGTCGGTTCGTAGGCCACTCCTAAACCAAATAAGGGAACAAAATCGAAGTCCGACTCATCTGCCAAGGGGACCGTCGTCTTGTCCAGGTTGATTTTTTCTTTGACCGATTGCCAGATGCTTTCCAGTCTGGCACCGGGGGTCACGGAGAATTTTCCCAATTTGAAGAGGTTTTCCGCAAACAGCGAAACATAGTTTATCGTGCGGTCGGCGTCTTTGCGGATGTCTCCGTCATCGGCATCCGGCGTTTGACCCCGTTTATCGAGGCGAGGAGAGGTCACATGATAATACAGGATCCCGCTAGTCAGAGCATTTTCATCCGATCCGAAGGCCTCGTAGCTGCGGCGTAATCTGGCCTCGGCTCCACCGGTTAAAAATTCCTGGCTTTCAATGTCGTTGGTGGTCCCATTGGGAAGGGTTCCAAAACTGCTGCCGCTTGTCCTCTGTCGCCAACTGAGGCGTTCATAGTATCCCCCGAATGCTTTAAATTCAAGGGAGGCCATCGGGTCAAATTCTTTGTCAAAGGAAAGAAAACCAGCATAACGGTTCAGTTCAAAACGATCATTGAGACGGGTTGTTTTGGTGGGGTCTGCATCGAAACCGGCCCGTGTCAGACCTCCCGGCTCACCGTGTTCTTCTCCATAGGCATCAAAACCCATTTTCCAGTTCGCCCCGTCATCTTGTTTTATTTGAAATTTCGAACCTCCGTAATAGAGTTGGTACTGGCTGTTGTGCGCACGGAATCCCTGCGCTTGACGGTGGTGAAAATAACCATAATAGCCCAAGGGCCCCTGCGCTGCGCTGAGTCCTGTATAATGAGAGAAGAAATCAAAGCTACCCGCAGTGTTCTCCAAAGTGACCGACAGGGGGGGGTGCTCATAGGGATCCTTGGTCACGAAATTGAGCGCCCCACCTGGCTGAGGACCATACATCAGCGCCGCGCCTCCCCGGATGAAATCGATATGGTCGATGGTCTGAAAAGGCGGTGTGTAATATGCCTCTGGGTAGCCAAACATATCCGCATGAATCGGGATACCGTCTTTTAAAATTTGTGTAAACTGCGCACGATGCGGGTCCAAACCACGGTAGCCAACGCTAAAAAGCGGCGTTGATTCTTCACTTAAAAGAAGTCCTGGGGTTTTCTGAAGGGCCTGTCGATAATTGTTATTAATGATGGCGGGAACCTCCTGGAGGTTGATTACGCTTGTTTTTTTTCCGCTATAAATCTTTGTCCCGGTAACGTCCGGCAACACCTTCCCTTGATCCTGTTTACCGGTAACGACCACTTCCTTTAATACTGTCACCTCTTGTTCCTTCGCTTCTAGAGACGAGCCTCCCAGCCATACCATCCCCCCCAGCAATGAAATGAGAAACTTAAACCTTGGCTGCATTTCTTCCCTCCTGTGATTATACGTTTTTTGCTGGGTCATAGATTTGTATACCGTCCTCCCTAGCTATGAATTTCGGACGGTCCCTATATCGTTTTGTATCATTCGATCGAATAGCAATGTTCATTTCGTAAGAATTAACTTCCCTTGTCGGGTGACCATCAATCTGTACCAATCTTGGTTATGCTTTATCAATACGAGCCTGCCGTTGTTTCCAAAAAGATCATACGAATGAAGGACGATCGAGGCCATTGATGCCAGAGTGCTAAGATCTTCTTTTTCTTGTCTTTTATCTTCTGTCACGGGGTTCACTAAACATGAAAATCATTTTCATTTATAACAGAAAAAAATGGCCTGCCCCTCGGCAGGCGGTTGACCCAAGCTCACCGGCAATTCTTACATAGCCCGTAAATCTGGAACATATGCTTTTTAGGGATAAAATGATTTTGTTTGGCGAGTTGGTCCTGCATATCCTCTAATGTGAGATTGTCGAGGTAAAAGTACTGACAGCAGACCACGCAGACCAAATGATTGTGATGCTCACAGCCGTTTTTGCATTTAAATTGTCTAATCCGATAGCCAAAATCAATCTCGGTGCCCCGGCCATCGTCTTTGATGAGCCTTATGGTCTTGTAGACTTTGGCTGGACCCAGATTCTGAGAAGCCCCCAGAGAACCCGCCTGATTTTTCAACCACATTTTTTGCATATCCCAAAGATTTCCAGACGGTGGTTTTGAGGAAGGAATCCCTGCTCTTTCGCCAACCGTGAACTTAAAGTTTTGATATTCACATCAAAGGCTTCAAAATGATTCCCGCAGTGACTGCAGATGAAATGGGCATGATATTCTCTCCCGAGCTTGCGCTCAAAGCGCTTCACGCCGTCATCAAAATCTACTACCTCTGCTATACCGCTTTCCACAATCAATCGAAGTGTGCGATAAACCGTTGTATAGCCGATATGAGGATAATCTTGTTTGACCATATGAAACAGATCCTCAGCGCTCAAGTGCCGTTCGCTTTTTAAAAAGGTTTTGAGAATACAATCGCGTTGGTTGGAACGCTTAAGACCCTTGTGTTGAATATGCCGCTCAAAAAGTTCAAGCTCTTTTTCCATAAATAAGTACTCTTTTAACTTATTTGTGTGCCATACTAGCATCCTCGCCAAGTGTTGTCAATAAGATTTTTGGGGGGAATTCGGGAGACCATAAACTTCTCAATCCTCCGGCCCAGGCCGTCATAGC
>CAZUJQ010000173.1:0-3593 GCA_964620805.1 uncultured Planctomycetales bacterium
CTCGTGGGCCAGGAAGATAAGGTTCAGGAGGAATTAAAGAAACACAGCTACCCAAAAGATCATATCGAATTGGTTCATGCCCCGGAAGTGATCGACATGCATGAGCCCGCCACCGCCAGTATCCGCAAAAAGAAGAATTCCTCCATCTCTTTAGGTGTCAATTTATTGAAGGAGTCCAATTATCCGGCCTTTGTGAGCGCCGGCAATACCGGCGCCGTGGTGTGCGCTTCCACGTTCAATCTGGGGATGATTCCCGGTGTGGAACGTCCCGGCATTGGGCTGGTGGTTCCCACCTTAAGTCATCTGGCCTTTCTCATTGATGTTGGCGCCAATGCCGATCCTAAACCCGAGCATCTTCTCCAATTTGCTTTAATGGCCATGGTCTACGCCAAGGAGGTCTTAGACCTTCCCAATCCCCGTGTGGGCCTTATTAACATTGGCGAAGAAGAGAGTAAGGGCACGGATTTCCAAAAGGAAACTCATAAACTCTTGGAAGGAAGGCTTTCTAATTTTATCGGCAATATTGAGCCCAATGAAATTTTTTCGGGCCGTTGCGATTGCATCATCTGCGATGGGTTTGTCGGAAACGTCATGATCAAGGTCTCGGAGGGTCTTATGGAATCCGCGGCCACTTTGCTCCGTCAGGAAATTAAGAAAAGCCCTATTGCCATGCTGGGCGCGCTTCTCATGAAGTCCCGGCTGAATCATATTAAAAGATATGCGGATTATTCGGAATATGGTGCCGCGCCTCTTTTGGGAGTCAATGGCATTGTGATGATCAGCCATGGCCGCTCCAGCCCCAAGGCCATTAAGAATGCGATCAAGGCCGCCCAGAGAGAGGTGGAGCACAATATCCTTTCGCGGATGATGAGAGAAGTGTCAGGTAAATGACCAATAACCAAGATACAATGACCAAACAATCACCAATCTCCAAAATCCAATATTTCGATAGCCTATTGGAAGTTGAATATTGATGAATTGAGATTTATTTGGTTATTGTTTCTTGATGATTGGTTATTAAATGTGAGGTTATTTTCTTGATGAAAAACGTCGGTATCATCTCTGTCGGTCGTTATGTTCCCGAAAGGCGGCTGACCAACTTCGATATCGAAAAGATGGTTGACACAACCGATGAGTGGATCACCACCCGCACCGGCATCAAAGAACGCCGCATCGCGGCCAAGGGCCAGAGGACCAGTCATCTGGCGGCGTTGGCCGGCCAGGAGGCTTTAAAAAAGGCTGGCCTCAAGGCCGCGGATATCGATTTGATTATTGTCGGCACCATCAGCCCTGACAGCAATTTCCCCTCCACCGCCTGCCTCGTGCAAAAAGCCATCGGTGCCAAGAATGCCGTAGGCTTTGATGTGAGCGCCGCCTGCGCAGGATTTCTGTACGCGATGATAACGGCGAAGCAGTTCATTCAAGCGGGATTCTACCGCCATGCCTTGGTCATTGCCTCGGAGAAAATCAGCTCTTTAATCGACTGGAACGATCGTAACACCTGTGTCCTTTTTGGAGACGGGGCCGGGGCCTGTGTTCTGGCTCCGGTTAAGGGACGGGGAATCATTGCCGATTACTTAGACAGCGATGGCGATCGCGGGGATTTAATGTCGGTCGTTGTGGATCATCATGATCAAGAGCCGTTAAGCCAACAGAGTCTTTTGACCCGGCGGCCGTATGTGGTGATGGAAGGAAAAGAGCTTTTTAAGATCGCGGTCCATTCCATGGCCGAGGCGGTGGAAATCGCTGCCAAAAGGGCCCGTGTCAAACTCTCCCAAATCCGCTGCGTTGTCCCTCATCAAGCCAATGACCGCATCATCACCGCGGTTGCCAAGAAACTCAACATCTCCAAGGAAAAGATTTTCGTCAACATCCATCGTTATGGCAACATGTCCGGCGCCTCCATCGCCGTTGCCTTGTACGAGGCTGTTCAAGAAGAGCGTATCCAAAAAGGCGATTTAGTGGCCTTGGTGGCCTTTGGGGCAGGGCTCGTCACTGCGGCGAGTGTGGTGGAGTGGTAGTCTTAATGAGAAGCCAGAAACCAGTCACCAGAGCTTAAGGAGTCAGTGAAAGCCAATTTTTGAACTTGGCTTCAGGCTACTGGCCTCTGGCTTCTGGTTTCTAAGGACAATAATATGCCCAACATGGCCCTCCTTTTCCCCGGCCAAGGCGCCCAACGCGTGGGCATGGGCCGGGAATTCTATGAAACCTCAGAAGCAGCCCGCGTGATTTTTGATCAAGCCAACCGCATCTTCAAGGACAACCTCACATCCGTGATTTTCGATGGCCCCCCCGAGAAGCTCACGCAAACCGCCTTCTGTCAGCCCGCTATCTTGATGGTTAGCATGGCCGCCTTAAGGGCCTTGGAGGCGCATCCCAAATTTCAGAATATTACACCCCAATTTTCCGCAGGCTTAAGTTTAGGTGAATACTCGGCGTTGGTCGCTGCCGGCGCTTTAAGTTTTGCGGATGCCTTGCGTTTGGTGGAGCGACGCGCGTTCTTTATGGAAGAATCCACCCAACAGACCAAAGGCGCCATGACCGCGGTCCTTGGCTTTGACCGCCAGCGGCTGATCGAGGTCTGTCAGCAAACCGGAGCCGAGGTGGCCAACTTCAATTCGCCGGGGCAGATCGTGATTACCGGCCATGACGATAAAGTGAGGGAGGCTTGCCGCATCTCTAAGGAAAAGGGCGCTAAAAGCGTTGTTCCTCTGGAGGTGAGCGGCGCCTTTCATTCCAGTTTAATGAAGCCGGCTGCCGAGCGGTTTGCCATGGAATTGGATAAAACCGCCATTCAAGAATGCCGGATTCCGGTCATCAGCAATGTCACGGCCCGGCCGCACGGATCGATTTCCTCCATACGCCAAACGCTTGCCCAGCAAATTGTCTCTTCGGTACGCTGGGAGGAATCGGTCCGGTACATCGCCTCTCAGGGCGTGAGGGATTTTCTCGAGATCGCTCCCGGTAATATTCTTAAGGGGCTGATTCGCCGGATCGATCCGGCGTTGCGGGTATTTAATATCGAAAGACCTGAGGATATTGAAAGTTTACCTTTTTAAATATCCGATCAACCCCACCTGGACAAAAACCTTACCGGGGATGCACGATCTCCCAACTAACCATGACCAGACTCGATTCGGTTCTGGATAAGGAATTTGGGCGGCAATGGGGTCACACCTATTTTAAAGGAAGGAGAAGTTGGGAGGGAAGTAGGGATAGCTTCCCTAAGAATTTTCTTGAATGATGGACGTTTTTTTGATATTTTTACCAAAATTCCAATCAACCGGTATAACGCCTAGATATTTTGGTGAGGAGCCAACCGGATAAGTCTATAAAATTTTGTAACTACTCAGGTACCCATATCCGTCGAGAACCAGATTGCAGGTGATCTTAATGGAAATTGACTCTCGACGAGAGCTTATTTGAGTAAATTTTAGGCTAAAATTTCTTATCGACGAGCCAAGGTACCTGAATAGTAACAAAATTTTTAACAAAGCAACCTAAAAAGGAGAGAGAAGACATGTTAAAGACAATTAATATTCTTGAGTTTGGCAAAATTTTCACGGTACGAGTTTAAATTTTACAATTGATTG
>CAZUJQ010000174.1:0-3572 GCA_964620805.1 uncultured Planctomycetales bacterium
GGATACGGAGATTGAAAAATTTTTTACAGAGAAGATGAGAGCCGAGCAAAGACCCTCAAGGCTTCGCCAACTGGCGGAGGAGCAGGGTCAACTTTTTAAACTCCGAGAGACTTTAATTCATCTTCTAAAGAGCCGAATCAAGGTTGTGCTGATCCCTGAAGAATTTATCAGGAGATTTGAAGACGCAGTCCTTTACCATCAGGAGATTGGGGAGAGATGGAACACCAAAGATCAGCTTTTGCGTTTTGTGGGCGGCATCTTTCCGATGATTTGGAATAAGATCCTTCAGTCACACCCCGAGCTTTTGGGTATGGCCAGTCCTTTTGATGAACAGGGATTCCCCAAGAAGGAGACGACGGTTGTATTGGAAGGAGAGGTTTTAAGGCTAGGGAATAACCAGCCGGCGTTTTTTATGACCGAGGAGGGTTGGTTAAAATATCGCGAGGATTTCCTGGAGCTTATGTTCATTCCGTCTTTAGAAAACAAGAAGATCGCCCGAAACAACGCTCATTCTTCCCTTAGAGGGAATTTCCCCAAGAGAAATACCCATCTGGGAGACAGCCATCTTGAAGCATGGGGGGGATTGGGGGAACTGATTTGGGTGATCGTTTTGGTTGTGGCGATGGCGGAGGCCCGCAACAAAGCCTCGAGGCCTTATGAAGATGGGCAAATCTTAAGACAAAAAGAGACTAGGAAACAGGGAGGGCACAGATTCAGGCATGATGGCGGTGCTGGACACGATAACGGTCGATTCCCACAAGTATCAACACCACAAGACAGAAGGCCAATACAAATAAAGTTCCTGTTAACATTTTACTTAACTCCTTCCTTAGTAACATACCTCCTGAAGTTTGTCAATCACACCGGATTATGGTTTGGAATTAATCAGGGAAGCGTTGGGGAAGGGGAGAAAAGGGAAGACGAACATTCTCAAGATAACACGGCCAATTCTGAAAGTCAAGGCACGATTTTACCCATTCGCCAGAAAGCCATGTCCGTAAGGGCATGGATGAATGGCTTTCTGGCTCAGGGTGAAACCCTGAAACAAAAGAAACCACGACCGTCAGGTCGTGGAGTTTCACAGAGTCAAAGTGACAGTCACCATTTGGGGGACACGCAGCAAGACCGAGGTCCGACGGATCAATTTCTGAGTTTGTCCATGGGAGCGTGGTTGATTCTTATCGCGAAGACGTTGGCTATTGCGACGATTGAATTGATGCGTTTTGTCATTCGCTTGATGACCAAAGATCATCGGCAGGCAATTGTTCTTAAGGTGCAAAAGGAATCAGAGGATAAAGCGGAACATAAATCCGAACAGAAAAGTCCCCAGCAAGGCCCGGCGGGGCAGGATATGAAATTGTTTATGGGGTGGGAGTTGTTTTTCGTTTCGGTTGTGGCGGCGATGGCGGCAGGGCGGGCCTTCTCATCTTCCCCGCGGATGAAACGCGATGATCTGCGCCGAGTCGCTGAAGGTGATATCGAAAAGCGTGAAGATATCCTTGCGGCCGAGGAGGTTGAACCCGCCAACGAGCCGGGAAAACCCGATCGTCGCTTTGAAAGAAACGGATCCGATTTGAAGAGAGAGTTTATAAAGATAAACCACCAGCGAGCTGCCCCCGCCGACCGTAACGGAGATCTTTTTCCCCTTTTTATAGTCAAGGCCGAGACGTTTGGCCTCTTGAATGGAAAAGATCGAAAAGGAGGCCCCGGAGTCTACGTAGGCGCCAGTTTTACGTTGAATGTTCTTGAATTTGATCTCAAGGGGGATAATAGGGTAATGACTGCCTCGGTAAGTCTTATAGGGGAAGACAATGGGTTTCATCAATTAGAGAAGAAGATCATGGAGGATCAAGGGGAAGTCTTTGGGCCGGGGGATGGGCATGCCGGTCGTGATGCAGCCGGGGTGTTTCTGGCAAGCCCGGCGTTCCAGTTGCGTGACATTGCGCCCGATGAAGGGCTCGCCTTCGGCCACGACCACGTATTGGCCGGGGAAGTTTTCGATCAGCCATTCGAAGTGTTTACAGAGCCAATCGTCGTCGGTCAGGATCGTCGTGGGTTTTGTTTGACGGGAGGTCGCCATTTCGTTCCTTTTGGTCGAGAATATACTACAGAATGGTTGGGCCGTCAAGCGATTGATTTAAATAGTGTGCCTTTTATTTTCAATGGAGTTTCCTTTTCGGATGTATGGATGATTTTGATCTTAGGGGCGATCGCGCTGGGGATGATGGCGGATTCCTCTGGAGCTTCCTCTGGGCCCGGAGCCGATCAACTGCAGGAAAAGCCCTGGAGCCCGGAAGATCAGGCCGCTTTTGAGCGGGAGGTGGGGTGGATTAATGAAGGTAAACAGGTCAGCTTTGAGTTGTTTAGCCGGTTAAGTAAGTCGACTCTACGTAGATTGGTCGAAATGGCCGCAGAGAAAACAGGAATCCCGATTCCGCATTTGTCGGCTCATCAATTATTGTTCACTAGATTAGATATTTTGCCTGGCAGAAGGCTCAATTTTCTCACCCATTATCAGAGAACCCCTCGATATCAAGGGTGGGATGACGATTTGATTGATTTCATCCGTTCTGATTTAGGGATCGCTAGGCCAGCAACTATTGAAGAAGATTTGCAATTTATTCGAAATTCTCCCATGCGACCTTGGCCTCAGATTAGTGAAAAAACTCAAAGATTTTTAGTTGAAAGGCTCCTTTATAATGCTAAAAAACTCCCCGGTCAATTGAGTGGAAGCGATATTGCTTTGATACCTTTAGATGAACTTAATGGACAGCCCATAGGAGAGGCATTTGTAAGCAATTGGATAGATAAGAAACCGGCTGATTTTAAGGGGACGGGAATAGAGTATATGCTTTTGATCATTAATCCTTCAGTCACAATTTCCTTGGAGGATCAGATGGCGAGATTAAAAGGATCCCGAGAGATACCATGGGCAGAGATAAGTCAGGAGGTTCAAAAGAACTTGGTGAGGATTCTTGCTCAAAAGGTTCGGGTGGTTCCCCGGTTATTGGGCATACCACATTACTATATTCCGTTGGATGAATTGGGCGGTAAGAGTTTAAGCAGCTTTTATCAGTATTATGCGCGGCAAATGTCTCAGGATGACTTCAGAACGGTTGGCGCGTTCATTTCTGATGAGTTGGGTTTAAGTGAAGCAAGCCTGAAGGAAGAGATGTCTTCCCTAAAGAGTTTTAAATCTATTCTATGGATGATAGTTTCCTTCAGGACAAAAAGGTGTTTGGTAAGACAAGTTTATAGCATGGGCAAATTGGGTGCTAAAACAATAGGGTCAAGTCCACTGACAGATATTAGTTATCAAGAAAAATCCCGGACGCTAGGTGGCCTTTATAATAACTACAATGCATTACGAAAACAAAAGGCCAGCCATTATTTTACTATCGAGCTTATGCTCGCTGACATCGGCTTCCTCGGCCCGCAGGAATATTCTGGTGATGTGCCCGTTGACCCAACCGCCTGGCAGCGGCTGGAGCGGATCGTCGAAATCCTCGGCGCCCAACGGGTGTATGTGGATCTGGATGAAACGCTCTTTTGGCCGGCCGGGTGGATCGGCA
>CAZUJQ010000175.1:0-3527 GCA_964620805.1 uncultured Planctomycetales bacterium
TTGGCGATGGCCCTACACGAGCGGGGCGAGAAGGCCGTTTCCTTCACCGGACCGCAGGTCGGGATCATCACGGACCGGTTTCATACAAAAGCGCGCATCCTCAATATCAATACCGACCGGATCCGCGACGCTCTCCGCCGCGGGAACATCGTGATCGTAGCGGGTTTTCAGGGGAAGACCGAGGGCGATGAGATCACTACTTTGGGGCGGGGTGGTTCCGACCTCACGGCCGTGGCGTTGGCCAAGGCCTTGGGAGCGAAGATCTGCGAAATTTATACGGACGTGGACGGCATCTTCACGGCCGATCCGCGGATTTGTCCGGATGCGCGGAAGCTTGACGCCGTCAGTTACGATGAAATTCTGGAACTCGCCTCGTTGGGATCGCAGGTGATGCATTCCCGTTCCATCGAGGTGGGGAAAAAATTTAATGTGCCTATTGTCGTGCGGAATTCGGCCCACAACGGCAGAGGGACCTTGATCATGAAGGAGAACCGACAAATGGAAGACGTGGTGGTAAGCGGTGTCGCGCTGGCGACGAACGAAGCGAAGATCACGATTTTTAAAGTGCCCGACCGACCGGGCGTGGCCGCCAAGATTTTCAAAAAACTGGCCGACGCTCACGTCAATGTCGACATGATCATTCAAAACAAAACGGAGACAAAAAGCACGGACATTTCCTTTACGGTTCCGAAGACGGCCTTGGCCCGGTCGCTCCGGGTAGTGCGCGAAGCCGCGGCCGCGGTGGACGCCAAGCACGTTACCTGCGATGAAAAAATTGCCAAGGTGAGTGTCGTAGGCGTGGGGATGCGTTCCCACTCGGGTGTGGCTTCGAAAATGTTCGGCGCGCTCGCCAAAAACAAAATCAATATCGAGATGATCTCAACTTCAGAAATCAAAATTTCATGCGTCATCGAAGCGAAGAACGGCAGGGACGCAGTCCGCGCCATCCACAAAGAATTTAAACTGGGTTAGCAGGCGTCCTGCGCACGTACACCCTACAAAAATGTAGGGTGTCCGCCGGCAGGACGCCTGCAGGAATATGATTTTACTTTACGACACGACATTGCGGGACGGGGCACAGGGAGAGGGGATGAGCCTCTCTTTGCAGGATAAGATTCTGATCGCTAAGCGCCTCGACCGATTCGGCATTCACTATATTGAAGGTGGATGGCCCGGCTCCAATCAGAAGGATCTCGCCTTCTTCAAGGAAGTGCAGAACGCGGGGATCGAGCACGCCAAGATCGTCGCTTTCGGTGCAACGCGCCGGGCGGACAAAAAAGTTTCCGAAGATTCCAACGTGAAAGCGCTTCTTGAAGCGGGGACAAAGGCTGTAGCCCTCTTCGGCAAAAGCTGGGACTTTCAGGTGACGGAGGTTTTCAAAA
This sequence comes from uncultured Planctomycetales bacterium, assembly GCA_964620805.1. GTDB lineage: Bacteria > Omnitrophota > Gorgyraeia > Zapsychrales > JAHFFX01 > CAZUJQ01. The sequence continues at coordinate 1,383 of CAZUJQ010000175.1, forward strand.
CGGACCTGGAGACCAACCTCGAAATGATCCGCGATACGGTCTCCTTCCTCAAAAAGAAGGGACTTGAAGTCATTTACGACGCGGAACATTTTTTCGACGGTTACAAGGCAAATCAGGCGTATGCGTTGAAAACCTTGAAGGCGGCGGCCGAGGCGGGGGCCGACAACCTCACGCTTTGCGACACAAATGGCGGAAGCCTTCCCTCGGAAATCCGGGATGCCGTGAGGGAAGTAAAAAAGGCCGTGAAAACCCCGCTCGGCATTCATTGTCACAATGACTGCAATCTGGCCGCGGCCAATTCCATTGCGGCGGTGGAAGAGGGCGCGCTCCTCGTGCAGGGGACAATCAATGGTTACGGCGAACGCTGCGGCAATGCGAATTTGACGAGCATCCTTCCCCTTCTTCAGCTCAAGATGAAAAAACGCTGCCTCCCCGATTCCAAATTGAAAGAGCTGACCGAAATGAGCCATTACATTGCCGAAGTCTGCAACATGCCGATGGAACTCAATCAACCCTTTACGGGCCGCTCGGCCTTTGCCCACAAGGGCGGTGTTCACATCAACGCGATGACGAAAAATGTGAGAACTTACGAGCACATGGACCCCGAGCTTGTCGGAAATGGACGGCGATTCCTAACCTCGGAACTAGGCGGACGGACGAATCTCCTCGTGAAGGCAAAGGAACTCGGGATCGATTTGAAAAAAGATTCGCCGGAGACGCGCCGGCTCCTTGAAATCATCCAAAAGCGCGAAAACGAGGGCTATCAATTCGAGACGGCCGAGGCGAGTTTTCAGCTCCTCATTCAGCGCGAACTCGGACGGCAGAAGAAATTTTTCCAGACAAAAAACGTGATTGTTTCCACGGAGGAGATCGGCGACGACAATCCGCGCGCGGAAGCAAAATTGACCGTGCTCGTCGGCAAGAAGGAGCCGGTGTCGGAGAAGGCCATGGGAGACGGCCCGGTGGACGCCCTTTACAGCGCTTTGAAGAAATCTCTGATCCGGTTTTATCCCGTCATCCAAGATATTCATCTCACCGACTACAAAGTGCGTGTCGTGGATTCCAAGGCCGGCACGGCGGCCAAGGTGCGCGTCTTCATCACGTTTCAGGACGGCGAAAAGAACTGGACCACGGTGGGGGTCGATAAGAACATCATCGAAGCCTCCTGGAAGGCCCTCGTCGAGGCCATCGAATACAAGCTCTCCCGGTCATAGATTCCAATAAGCACTTCAAAAGTAATGACGGAGAAAAATCATCGAAACGATTTATCCTTCTAAAACTCCGAGGCCAAAATAGGAAAAGTTAGCGTTTCAACCGTTCAAACGGAAAACAAATCCGCCACTACCCCGAAAGAAGTAGTTCGGCTCGTTGAGCAATTCCGCGAGCATCGCGAAGCCTATCAGTCAGGCCAATATAACGAAGCCCAGTTACGTCAGGAATTCAGCAACCCCTTTTTCGAAGCGCTCGGCTGGGATGTCAATAACAAGCGAGGACACGCCGAGGCTTACAAGGATGTTATTCACGAGGACTCCATCAAAATCGGCGGCGCCACCAAAGCCCCGGATTATTGTTTCCGGATCGGCGGCCTGCGCAAATTCTTTGTCGAGGCCAAAAGACCCTCCGTTAATCTGAAAGAAGACATAAGCCCGGCCTACCAGCTCCGCCGCTACGCCTGGTCGGCCAAACTCCCCCTTAGCCTTCTGACGGATTTCGAAGAGTTTGCAGTCTACGACTGCCGCACAAAGCCCCTGAAAACAGACGGCCCTGCCGCCGCGCGTATCCTTTATTTCACTTATGAGAATTACGCCGAACGCTGGCAGGAGATCGCGTCGATTTTCTCCCGCGAGGCTGTGCTCAAAGGCTCTTTTGACAAGTATGCCGAGTCAACGAAGACGAAGAAGGGAACAGCAGAAGTGGATTCGGTCTTCCTCAAAGAAATCGAATCCTGGCGGGAGAATCTGGCCCAGAATCTGGCCCTCCGCAATCCGAAACTTTCCCAGCGGGAGCTTAACTTCGCCGTGCAGCGCACGATCGACCGAATCATTTTCTTGAGAATCTCGGAAGACCGGGGGGTTGAACCATACGGCAGACTCTTGGCGCTTACCAACGGCGCGCAAATCTATCCCCGCCTTTCGGAACTCTTCC
>CAZUJQ010000176.1:0-3526 GCA_964620805.1 uncultured Planctomycetales bacterium
TTCGAAGATACGGGAGTAAAAATATTTTTTACCAAAGTACAGCTTTTAGGTTATTGTGTCTTGGTCATTGGTGATTAAATGATTTTAGAAAGCATCACATGCAAGCCTTAATCCTCGCCGGGGGTTACGCCACGCGGCTTTACCCTTTAACGAAGGACACCCCCAAGCCGCTTTTGCCGATTCAGGATAAACCGCTCATTGACTATCTTTTGGATAAAATGATTCCTATTAAAGACCTGTCCTCCGTGATTGTGGTTACCAACGATAAATTTTACTCTCCCTTTAGGACATGGGCTCAAGGACATAAAGATTTCCCTGTTGAGATCCAGGTCATCAATGATGAAACCAAAACCAATGAAGACCGCCGGGGCTCCATCGGCGATTGTGATTTTGTGCTGAAAAAAGGCTTGATCCAGGAAGATCTCCTGGTTATCGGAGGGGACAATCTCTTTGATCAGGATTTAAAGGGGTTCCTGAGATGGGCCCGGCAGAAAAGCCCGGCGATTGCAGCCGGGTTGTTTGATATCCAGGATAAAGCGAAGGCCACGCAGTTTGGCGTTGCCACGTTAGATCAGCAAAAAAAGGTCAGTTCCTTTGAGGAAAAGCCCCGGATCGCTCAAACCAGCTTGATCGGGATGTGCCTGTATTTTTTTCCGAAGCCGGCATTGGGCAGGATTGGTGAATATCTCAAGGAATCCAAAAAAAGCGACACAACCGGGGATTTTATCAAGTGGCTCTCCCAGAAGGAGCCCGTGTATGGTTTTGTTTTCACGGGAAAATGGTATGACATCGGCAGCCTCGAGGCGTATCAGGAGGCCGAGGAGAGATTTTAACAAAAGTAGGGATAGCGCCTACTTTTATTTTGATGCTTGAGCCGGAAAGTAGGCGCTGTCCCTACTTTTAAGAAAGGAAGGCCAACGTGCAAGGAAAATATTTTATCACTTCAGAATCGGTGGGGATGGGGCATCCGGACAAGGTGTGCGATCAGATCTCGGACGCGGTCCTGGATGAGGTCTTAAAACAGGACCCCAAAGGGCGGGTGGCCTGCGAGACGTTTATCACGACCGGCCTGGTGATTGTCGGGGGTGAGATCACGACCACCAGTTACGTGGACGTTCAGAAATTGGCCCGCCGGGTTTTAACCGAGATCGGTTATACCCACCACAAGTATGGGTTTTGTGCGGAAACCTGCTCGGTCTTGAGCGCGGTCAACAGCCAGTCTCCGGATATCGCGCAGGGCGTGGATACCGGCGGCGCCGGCGATCAAGGCATCATGATCGGCTATGCCTGCGATGAAACCCCGGAATGGATGCCTTTGCCCATCATGCTGGCGCACAAGCTCGTCAAACAAGTGGAGATCGTGAGGACCTCCGGAAAGCTCAATTATCTCGGGCCTGACTGCAAGAGCCAGGTGACCGTGCAATACGAAAACGAAAGACCCCTTCGCGTGGATACGGTCGTTTTGGCCTGCCAGCACACCGAAGAGATTCTCGATAAGACCGGCAAAAAGATCACGGACAAAGCCCGACAGGAAATCATCAAAACGATTGCCGAGCCCGTGGTGGGAGCGCTGGTGGATAAAGACACCAAATATTACGTGAATCAGACCGGAAAGTTCGTTGTGGGTGGCCCCCAGTCCGATACCGGGATGACGGGCCGTAAGATCGTAGTGGACACCTATGGCGGTGTGGTCTCGCACGGCGGCGGCGCGTTCTCTGGGAAAGACCCCACCAAGGTCGACCGCTCCGCCACCTACATGGCCAGGCATGTGGCTAAAAATATCGTTGCCGCGGGGCTGGCCAGGAAGTGTTGGATCCAACTGGGATATTGTATCGGCAAGCCTGAGCCGGTGAGTGTCGCCATTGATACCTACGGCACAGGGAAGATGCCCGATTCCCAGTTGGTCGACTTGGTTTTAAAGAATTTTGACTTAACGCCCCGCGGGATCATCCAGGAGCTGAAACTCCTAACACCGATCTATCAGAAGACTGCGGCGTACGGTCATTTTGGCCGGGAAGAATTCACCTGGGAGAAGACGGATAAGGCCAAGGCGTTGTTAGCTTCATTGAAAAAGCCTTCCACCTCATCTCAGAATAATTCCCAGCGCTCTTCAGAGCAAAAGAAGGCGGTTAAGGCCACCTCCGGTGCAGAGGCTTTGCCAGCGAGGGTTTGATAAGAAAGGACAAAGCAACATGAAGTTCGACGTGAAGGACACATCGCTGGCCCCCAAAGGCCAACGGCGCATTGAATGGGCCAAGAAAGACATGCCGGTTTTATCTTTGATTGAAAAGAGATTCCAAAAAGAAAAACCCTTGAAAGGTCTCAAAGTCGGCTGTTGTCTGCACGTGACAACGGAGACGGCCAATCTGGTCAAGGTGTTGAAGGCCGGGGGCACCCAGGTTTGTCTTTGCGCCTCGAATCCGCTGTCCACGCAAGACGATGTCGCCGCCTCTTTGGCGAAGGACGATGGCATCGCTGTCTTCGCCATCAAAGGGGAAGATACCGCCACGTACTATCGGCACCTCAATGCGGTCCTGGATGCCGAGCCGAATCTGACCATGGACGATGGCGCGGACTTGGTTTCGCTTATTCACAGCAAAAGGAAGGATTTGGTGAAACATCTTCTGGGAGGCACCGAGGAAACCACAACCGGGGTGATCCGTCTAAGGAGTCTGGAAGCGCAGAAGATTTTACTTTATCCCATCATTGCGGTCAACGACGCCTTGACCAAGCATTTATTCGATAATCGATACGGGACGGGTCAATCCACGATCGATGGAATTATCCGGGCCACCAACCGGCTTTTGGCCGGCTCGGTTTTTGTCGTCGGTGGTTACGGGTATTGCGGCCGGGGGGTCGCGATGCGGGCGCGGGGGATGGGCGCCAAGGTGGTCGTGACCGAGGTGGATCCTCTCCGGGCCCTGGAAGCAAACATGGATGGTTACCATCTGCTGCCTATTAGAGAAGCGGCCAAGATCGGCGATTTCTTTGTGACCGTGACCGGCTGCACGGACGTCATCGGTGTGGATCATATGCTCCTTATGAAAGACGGCGCCATCCTGGCCAACGCGGGGCATTTCGATGTGGAGCTGGATTTGAAAGGATTGCGGCGGATGGCAAAATCCCAAAGAGAGATACGGGATTTTGTAGAAGAGTTTACTCTGAAAAACGGAAAACGGATTTACGTCCTGGGCTCAGGACGGCTCATCAACCTCGCCTCCGCCGAGGGCCATCCGGCCTCGGTCATGGATATGAGCTTTGCCAACCAGGCGCTCTCGGCGGAATATGTGGCCAAGAATTATGAGAGGCTCGAAAAAAGAGTGTACGCGGTCCCCGAAGATCTGGACCGCATGATCGCGGCCTTGAAGCTCAAAGCCCTGGGCGTCAAGATCGACACCTTGACGCCGGTGCAGAAAAAATACCTGGCCGGTTGGGAACAAGGAACGTAGAGATGTAATATGGCAAAAAAGTGTAACTACTCAGGTCTTTGACAAAACCAAAGGCATTAAAGGCGAAGAGGAAAAGA
>CAZUJQ010000177.1:0-3505 GCA_964620805.1 uncultured Planctomycetales bacterium
ATCTTATCACCGTTCCCTCGTTTCTGGTTTCTTCAAAATTTCCCACCCACAGCCGAGCAATTTAAAGACAGGAACCGCTCAGTTCCTTCCTTCGAGTCCCTTGGAGTTTATGGAGTTTAAACGAATGGATTTTTTGTGTATCAGCCTTTATAATTTCCCTCAATGAAGACGAAGAATGTGAAGAAAATCATCGGCGCAAGCGAATCTGCCACGATTGAGTGGAAACCCTCACTCTCCCAGATCAACGATATCATCGAGACGGCAGCCGCCTTTTCCAATACGGAGGGAGGCCGTCTTTTGGTGGGCGTTTCAAAGGATGGGATCGTGAAAGGCGTTTCCACTGGTAAGGATACAATCGAAAGCCTGGCAAATCGCATTGCTCAGCATACCGAGCCGAAAATCCATCCGCGCATTACTCTCGCCAAAATCGAAGACAAAGAAGTCATCGTGATCGACGTCAAGGCATCCCAGGATAAACTTGTCCTTGCAAACGGCAGGCCCTATGTCCGTGTCGGAAAATCCACCCGCCGGATGAGCAAGGACGAATATGAAGACCGCATCCTGGAGAAGCATCGGGACAAATTAAGATTTGACGATCAGATTTGTCAGGGTGCAAAGCTTAAAGATATCCGGCGAAAAGCGCTGAAGGAATTTGTGAGTAAGGCAAGAGCGGAACGCGGGCTGGATTTAAGTGAGAGGGCTTCCGTCGAAGAGATATTGACGCGCCTTAAGCTTTTAAAAAATAAGAAGCCCACGAATGCAGCCATTTTGCTCTTTGGTGCGCCTCACGATTTCTACCCCCAATGTGAGTTGAAGTGCATTCGTTTTAAAGGGTTGGATGTGACGGGCGAGATGCTGGATTTAAAGCCGATCACGGGGAGCATCATTCACCAGTTGCGGGATGCCGAGAAATTTATCTTTGATCACATTGCGTTAAGGGCTTGGATTGAATCGGGTAAATTGGAGAGGCAGGAGAAGTGGGAATATCCTCCGAAAGCAATCCGCGAAGCTCTGGCCAATGCCATAGCGCACCGCGATTATTGGTCTACGTCTAAAGTCCAGGTCCGGATTTTTGATGACCGGATTGAATTTTGGAACCCCGGTGTTTTGCCCAAAGGCTGGACGGCGGAAACCTTAAAACGGAAACATGAATCAAAACCCTTCAATCCGCTGATTGCCAAGGCATTCTTCTGGATTAAGTATATTGAGGAAGTGGGGACCGGAACTAATAAGATTATCCAATGGTGCCGGGAATGGGGTTTGCCGGAACCGGAATTCGAATATACGGGAACCGCCGTGGTGGTGACGTTCTGGAAAGCTCCCCAGAGCGCTCAGTTGGAAGCTAAAAAAACTAGGGGGAAAACTAGGGGAAAAACTAGGGTGAAAACTAGGGAGAAAATCCTCGATGCCATAAGGCAGAATCCCCAAATTACTATTCCCGAATTGTCCGCAGTGGTAAGTTTGACTCAAAAAGGAATTGAATGGAATATTGTGAAATTGAAGGCCGAAGGCCTGCTTCGTCGCGTTGGACCTGCCAAAGGGGGACATTGGGAGGTTTCGATTTGAGGCCACCCGAAGGATCAAGGGCCTTTGAATAATTTTCAGGAGGCGGCTGGAATGCAAAAGATGAAATCGGGAGGGATGCCGGAAGACATAAGGAAGCAGGTTGGCGAAACCATAAGGCGCTTTAACGAAACTCAGTTGAAAGGCAAGGGCTGTTATTATGAGGGGCGTTACCAGGGCAAGTATCTTTACCTGGATCGAAAGGAGCCTGCCGGAACGAGTCCGATCTGCCGCTTGAAATATACCGGAAAAGTGGATGACTGGGAGTTCGCCATTTATAAATACAGCGCGGACCGTTACGATTCGGACGAATGGTTCTTTCCCGGGATGGAATGTGTAGATGGGACGATTGAAGGTGCCATGAAGGCCGGTCTGGAGGCCTATCCCGTTGACCGGCATACGGACTTCAATTTATTCGGCAAGGTGTTAAACGGATTAAAACGGATCATGGGTAACGGATGAGTACGCCTATTGAAGAAGCTCTTCCTTCACTGGCCGAGTGGAAGGAATTATACGCACAAGCTGTCCGATTCAAGGAAATTGCCCCTTGGAACTGGATGTGGGATTCGAATTTATTTGGTGTAAAAAATCCCGAAGATGGCGAAATTGGTTATTGCTGTATCCTGGGTGCGGCAGGAGAGGTCTTTGGAATCTCCGTTTACTTGGGGCATGAGGGATTGGAAGGCTATTGGAAGGCGGTGAATCATCCGGAACTCATATACGATGAGGGGGCCATTCATCTCAAAAAATGCCTCCTGCTCACCTTTGAAGACCGTGCCGATCTTGAAGAACCCGATTTGCAGGTCATAAAAGACTTAGAGCTCAAATTTAAAGGCTCCAGGGCCTGGCCCGAGTTTCGCAGTTACCGTCCCGGATATTACCCTTGGTATCTGACCTCGAAAGAAGTGCGTTTCCTGACCTTGTGTCTTGAACAAGCGAACGAAACGGTCCTGCGTTTTAAGGTGGATCGCCAGCTATTTGATCTCCCCGAGCATGGCCGCTATTTTGTGAGAGTTTGGGAAGAAAAATCCGGTAAGAGAGAATGGAAAGACACCTCGCTCAAGCCTGTTCCGATTAAAAGAATTGTTCAGATCACTAAAACTTTTGATGGCCGGCGTATGGAAAATATTACGGCTCTGCCGCAAAAGCAAATGGCATGGGAGGTGGATTTCTTTTACTCGCCAGCGGTCGTCAGGGAGAAAGGCAAAAGGCCCTATTTTCCCATGATGCTTCTGTTCAGCGACCACGATTCGTATTTCATTTTCAACGGCCATTTGACCGAGCCGGGTCGTTACCTTGTCGAGCTTCACGAGCAATTGTTGCAGACGATTGAAAAAGTGAAGCTTCTTCCAGAAGAAATACTCGTACAGAGAGAAGAATTGCACGCTTATCTGAAACCCTTTTGTGAGCGGTTTGGTATCAGAGTGAGTCTAGTGGAAGAACTTCCCGCTGTTCGGGATGCGCGCAGCGGCATGCGTGAGTTTCTCGTAGCTGGAAAAGGGCAAGAAGACCATTAGCCCACCGATAAATTTTTCTTCATAGAGAAAACAGAAATCTCCCCCGAAATAGAAATTCACTCCTGCTTTCCCCTGAGTACTTAAAACCTTATTCCTTCAGGAAAAGAACCCCCATGGCGGGATTTTTCTATCGAGGCCAAGGAAGGTCAAAAGACCGCTATGGGGCATCAAACTCGATATCGCTCTGGCCGATGCAAACCCCGCATTACAGCACTCATCGGACTGCCCATTAGATCGACCTTAGTGGGCTTGATGGATGGACTTGTGAATCCCAATGGGGGCGGTGGACCTGGCAGTATCTTCCGGGCCATTAGGGATGAGCTTTTCAGCAGCAGGACCCTAGGAGGTCTCGTCAGCATCGGGGCTGAGTTTATTGGGGATGCCCTTGATGTAAATCCGCTCCTCATTTCTCTTGGATTGCGTGG
>CAZUJQ010000178.1:0-3505 GCA_964620805.1 uncultured Planctomycetales bacterium
CGCGCCGCACGATCTGCCCGTCGCTGAGCCGCCGCAACTCCGCCTCGGTCAGCGGCCGGTACGCCGCAAAGCCCAAATCCATGCACCGCGTCTCGTCAATCGTTTTAATCTGGAAGAGCCCCAGCGTGCCGCGTTTGGGGGTCAGCAGTTGCGGTGGCGCAGCGTGTTTCCCGTCGCTGGGCGTGCGCGGCTCGAGCCGTTCGCGCTCCTGTTCCACCAGCGCGCGCAGTTCCTTGGACGTCAGCTCTCGTCGCTGCGCTTGCTCCGCCAGACGATCTCGCAGCCGCGCATCCGGCAAGCGCATGAGCTCCATTTGATGCGTCCAATCCAATTTTGCCATGGATGGCAAAATCTGGTTTTGCTGATAAAAGACGCGCATCCGGTCCAAGTTGCGCGTGGAGAACCCCGCGCCAAAACGTTTCGTCAAATCCGCCGAGAGCCGCGGCAGCAATCGCTGCCCATACGCGGCCCGCGCCTCGCCCCCTTGTTCCACCTCGACGATCCGCTTCCCCATCTCCCAGTACATCTTGACCACCGCGCCCCGCGTCGCGGTGTAGAGCTCCGCGATCTCGTTGAGCAGCGACTGGTACGTGCGCCTCACCGCTGGCATCGGTTAGGTTCCTTGGCTCATTTGCTTAACATGTCCCTGCGGAACCCGGCATCAATTTCCATTACTCTTTAATCAATTCCAACTTTGCTACAGAAGTGCTTACTTGCTCCAAACTTTGATGAGTCCTTTCCACATCGAAGGTTTCCCAAAAAGTGCATGCCTTTCTAAAACTCTCCGGCATCGTCTTAATTTCTTCCTTGATCTTCGATAGCTGCTCCGCATCAGAAACCACAATCAATTTTTGGACTGTCGGGTTGCTTTGGGCTCTTTGTAGATTAACAATGAGGCTGTCTATTGAACCTCGGTCTTGTACTTCAAAAGCATATGATACTGCTCCCAGATTGGCGATCTTAGCTCGCCAAATTACATCTAACTTTGCTCCGGGAGCAATCAATTTCTCCGATTCAACCTCAAAACCAAGCCAGGAACCGATCTGCGCGATCCTGTCGCATGTTTCATCGTGTCGCGATAATTGTCTCGTGCGATTTCTTATAAGGACTGCGGTCTTTATTTCATTTCGCGCAAACTTATCCCATGTCTCCCATAGGAAATAATCCACAAATAGCATATCCACATCTTTGTACCCCTCACGACTCAACTCTTCGGCTAAGCTCGCGAGAGTTGAGTTGAATTTCATATATTCTTTGCTCGTAATTCTATATGTGTCGAAAGGTATATCTTTAGCCCCAAGCCAAGCTAACGCTCTGCGCGCCTTATCATTCCAGATTCCTGCGTTTTTAGGCTCCAGATAGCACAAGATTTCAGTAATCATGCTTGGCCCCATACCTTTTACTTGTCCAACAAGCGCATCATACTGCTCGCGGGGAGAATCCTTGTTAGCAAAAACATAGGAAAATTTCTGTTCTAGTTTTTCGATGCCATTATCCTTAATGAGCTTATTGACGAGATACTCTTTGTTGCCCCAAATCTTAGATGCCCACAGCTTCTTGATCATTTCCGTAAAATTAAGCTCGTTAAAACCAGCCCTGGCGAGAGACTGGAAGTGTTTCTTCCGCTCTGCTCGTTCTCTTGTATCGTCAGAAAAGCGGCTTTCTTTGGTGTATTCGTGAAATGCCTCAAGCGCTTTGGCCAGTCTATCCTCATTAAAATGTTTCATGGCATTTCCTTTCTAGTACCCTTCTTTGAAATCGGTTCAGCAAAAATGTACCGATTCTATTTTCCGCCGAGCCGCCGCGGCACCCGCTTATTTGAGCGCGACGAATCAGTCCTGTTTTATGGATATTTTGCCCGTACCCTGACAATGGTGGCACGGCCTCACATCGGATTTTTTCACGTAACGAAATGCCGTGAACCAATCGCCTTCCCACCATTTCCACTGTTCAGCATTCCGTAGATTCACTCGTCCAACGCGATGCCGTCTCGCAAACTTTCGCAAGGCCTCTCGTCGAGAGGTGGTCTTGATGTGCTCGGTGTACCACTCACTATGCTCGTGGTAGTAGCCTTTGTACCCAAGTTCCATGAGTGCTGTTTTCTCAGCCATGTTTTCTCGCCCCATTCTTAGTGGTATTCGCACCTCTATCCCAGAAAGATTTTCTCGTTGTGCCACCTCAAAAATGTTTTTGAAGGGTGCGCTTCCGCATGTTGGGGGAGATTGATGGTCTGACCACGTAATTTGTAATAGTCACGTCCATTCTCAAATTCTTCCTGTATCCTTCGACTAACGTCAAAAACATAATCCGACGAAACCGTAACATACCCACGATCAAAAAGACGATGCAAGTCCGAACGAAGCAGTATGCCATTATCCAGGCGATGTGGTCCATCCTCACCAAATGGTTTAATGTGGGCCGCTTCGAGAGCTGGGAGAGTGCGCTCGCCAGTAACTGCGCATCGTCGCTTGTACGCGTCTGTTACCAAAATGCGAAAAGCACCCTGTCCTAATCGTGGGAGTATCTGCGTTGGTGGCCCATGGCGCGCTGTTGATTCAGCCAACATGAGTTTCGATACGTTCTTGAGTCGTTCAGCCTGCAGTCTCTGCTTGACCCGTACCCACAATTCCTTTCCATGGCCGGTTGTTAGATCGTATGTCCTGCCAACCTGGATGTTTGGCTGCCAGTCCCGTGGAATCGGAATCCAATCATGTTCGTGCCAAAAGAAGGGTTCTCCGAGGAGAATACAGCCAATTTGGTAATCCCCCGATGTAACGTTGGCACGATATTTCGTAACACGTTGACGCATTTCCTCGAGAGACGTTGCCCCATTCTTCTGCTCAAAAGATTCCCATGCAAGACTTACGGGTAATTTACTCCATGCGATGAAGAAGCCACCACCAACAATATAATTTCTTGGACTGTGTAGTTTGAATAAAAATGGCTCACCTGCTAGCGCACGGAATGCTCTATCCCCACCTGGTTGCCAAAAGTTCACTTCATCAATGTTGGCACGTGATGAAAGAAATGAGAACCAATCGAAATCAGTAATGGCGACGTAAAGTTTTAGTGGCATGCGATGCAGATTTTAACAAGACCCAGAAAATCAATAATGGAGTAAACTGCGTGGATCTGTGGGGCAAGTTCACTGAGCCGAATCTGTCTCATACTGAACAACTCATTAGGTTAATGGATTTTTGTCGCATTCTTCACAAACAAAATCTCCGTGTGGGAATCTTAGCCTATTTCCTGTCCTTGTTAGAGTACCATTCAGGTCAGGAATCCTATTGATAAAACGCCCACTTCCCCACGATACATCATGACCACAATGATTACATGTTTCGATAACGCTTACTCCTTTTTTAGAACGCACTTCAATTTTCATGTGTCCCTTGTATTGTGAGCTTGAGAATCAAAAATAAATCCCCCCCCGCCGTGCGGCGACGGGGTGGGTTGTTGTTACGTGCCAGATTCCCTCGACGGGTCGTCGGCCTTCAAACGTCGT
>CAZUJQ010000179.1:0-3485 GCA_964620805.1 uncultured Planctomycetales bacterium
TGGCCTATTCCTGGCCCGGCAACATCCGGGAATTGGAGAACGCCATTGAAAGAGCATCTTTACTTTGTAACGGCCCAGTTATTCAACCTGAAGACCTTCCTATCGGACCTTATGGCTCAGGCTTTCCCTCTGCTCCATCCCAGCTTTCTGCTGAGGCTTCGCGGGTTACATCTACCGCCTCGTTGAATGAGACACTAGAGGCTGTTGAGAAAGAACTTATTGTCCAGGCCTTAAAAAAGAGCCAGGGGGTTCAGGTAGAAGCGGCAAAGCTATTAGGCTTAAAGCACAAGAACCTTTGGCACAAGATAAGAAAACACAAAATTGAGGCCCGAGACCTAAAAAGTAGCAATGGCTAATATTTTTGTCTAGAAATCCTAGACTGGACCTTGAAAATCCAATACTATTAGATTCTCCTTTGACTGGCACTAGCCTAAATCCCTTGTTTCCCAGTTTGTCAAACTTATTGTTTTTAAGGGTATTTCTGCTTTAGATCGCTTGGTATTACGCCTTCCTCTCTCTTAGTTTGGCACATCCCTTGCTCTCTAATTTCCACGAAAGCTTTTCTTGGAGGTCAAAATGACCAAAGGACCACAATTGTTCCTTGATGATTCTCAATTCAGGAATTCCGGTCCCTGCTCCATGTCAAACCCTCTCCTCGCATCTGGTGGCTTCACCCTGATAGAAATTATCGTGATATTGGCCGTTATCTCCATCCTGGTAGCCATCCTCACTCCGACTGTCCTTAAGTATGTGTCAGAGGCGCAGGAAAACAGGGCGGCAGAAGATGTAAAGGTGATCGCCACAGTGCTCAACGATGTAATAAAGGACACGGGACAGTATCCGGGTAATAAACTGGCTGGAAGAACCTTTATATGCGGTCCAGGAACCCAACCCAGCACGGGGACAGAATGGTGTACCAGTTCGAACTTCAGGCAGCTTTCGAATCATCTCGTCGTTAATGACCCAGACGAGGATGGGACAGCCGGTGAGGCTACTGATGATTACCGCCCTAGCGGAAAATTCCGCTGGAAGGGACCTTATATCCAGAGTCTCAACGAAGATCCCTGGGGCAATGCCTATGCCATCAATGCCTCAACCCTTGTGGGGGGAAATACTAATCCCACTTGGGTTATCTCTGCCGGCCCGGATGGGGTCTTTCAAACAGCCACCACTGCCACAACTGTATCCGGCGATGATATTGGGATAAGGATAAAATGAGATAACCGATTTCTATTGAGGGCTCACCTGCTTAAGGAGCGCAAAAAATGAAGAGACCTAAACTCGGACAGCAAGGATTTACCCTGGTGGAGATGGTCTTTGTGATTGCTATCATCCTGACCCTCGTTGCCATATTCACTCCCCTGGCGATGGACAAACTGGTTCAATCAAAAACCGCCAAAGCACAGGCGGACATTGATGCCATCGCAGCCGCGCTGACCAACTTTTTTAGCGATCTGGGCAACTTCCCTTCTTGCGAGGCAACCGATTGCGATCCGCTGAGCGATTCAGCCAACAACTTGAGGTTTCTTGCGGTTGGCACGGGCAGCGGAGACTTATCAGGAGTTTATCCCTCAGATACCGGTGGATTGTGGAATTTGTCGGCTCAGGATGACTCGACTCCCGCTTTAAACAATATTCACAATCACCTAGTGACTAACAATCCAAATGGCAATGGGACGGTCAACGAGGCCGGAATAGATTACAAGACCACCAAATGGAAAGGCCCCTACATCGCTAAGCTGAGTGAGGATCCCTTTGGCAATGCCTATATTGTCCACATCGGCGCGATGCAAAAAAACGGTTGCCCGGTCGGTTCGACCGGTAGTCCGCCAACTTGCACGATCCCGGCCACTGGTCGACAGGGTTGGATCCTCTCCGCCGGTCCGGACGGAAACCTCGATACTGCCCCCACCGCGACCCAACTGAGCGGCGACGACATCGGCTATATCTTCTTCACACAGTAGGGAAAAGGGATTCGCCCTCGTCACCCTTTGGTTCTCATGGGGAGCAGACTCGGAGACGAGTGTCAATTCGACACGTTCTAAGTAGTGAAAACGACCACGCCAACAACCGTGTTACCTGTAAACAAAGTAATTTTAAAGGTAATGCCCGCTCCTTCCACATCGCTATTGAAATTATTAAGCTCTATGGTCGCTGTGGTTGCCTGGCCGGAGATGGTGATGTCTGGAAGCTGGGTATCCGGATTATCTATAAAGACCCTCATGGACGGCCTGGCCGCGGGACTGGCAGCAATCGTCGTATCGGTGATGTCTACCTTCTGCCCGCTCACGAAGTTGTTGGCGTTATCGACCGTTGTTCCATTGAT
This sequence comes from uncultured Planctomycetales bacterium, assembly GCA_964620805.1. Lineage (GTDB taxonomy): Bacteria > Omnitrophota > Gorgyraeia > Zapsychrales > JAHFFX01 > CAZUJQ01. The sequence continues at coordinate 2,327 of CAZUJQ010000179.1, forward strand.
GCGAATTTGATCGTAGTTCAACCCTCCCGAAAACTCGGCCATGATGTGTGTGATCGTGACAGAGCTCTCGGAAAAGTTGTTCACCTTAAATAGGAGATCTTCATTATTTGCAACGACGGTTCCAGGCGCCAAAACAAAGCTAGGCTTTGCCTTCACGGCGCGTGGTCCGAAGGGAGCTGATGTGAAGACATATTCACCGTTCGCATCAGTGATAGCAGTAGTGGTTGTGAGCACCCCGTTGACTGCGGAGTAGTATTCCACCGGAGCACCCTCCAACCCTACCCTTGCTGTGTCTTTCACCTTACCTCGAACCGTCGCCGTGGTCTCGTTTTTTAGGATCTCCAGAACAATGTCATCCCCGGCGGGCGGCGGGCCGTTAAAGACGCCGTCCGGACCGGCTGAGGTAATCTTGCCGTCCGCTGCTTGACCGTCAGCATTGGTAAAGTCAGCATCACTATAACTGTAATCGTTACCCCACTGGTCTTTCTTGAAGTCCTCAGGCTCTTCACCGGCAGCCGCACCAGTTATGTAAGGACCTTTCCACCCGGCTCCAGCCTGCTTGGAGGTATCAAACGCAAAGGCCGCTAACGATCCCCGAGTCAAGAGCTCGTCCAAGTTGGCGGGTATGCGGCCTATGTCTCCCAGAAAGCCGAAGTCGCTTCGGAAATGGCTCTGGAGCTTTCGCGGATCTCCGATCATGGCCCCCTTGAGATTGGCCATTTCCTCCCTGGTCGCTTCTTCCGCCGTGACTTGGAAGATTCTGAAGGCCAGCGGCACAGCGATGGCCGCCAGGATGGCGATGACCCCCAGGATCACAATCAGTTCGACAAGAGTAAAACCTTTGCGACGATTCACGGCGCCCAGCGTAGCAAGTTGCATTCGGCCCTCAGCTCTCAACTCTGGCCCAGAGGTAATACTCTTCCATTTGACGCGCGGAAACGATATCATGTTGCCTTGAAAATCCACGTGGGCATCAACAGACAACAAGGACAGGCCCTTCGACGCAGCTCAGGACAGGCCCTTCGACACAACTCAGGACAAGCCCCTCTCCAAATCATCATTCTGATCGCCCTTATTGGCCTTATAACTTCCCTCCTTGCCTTTCTTCGATACGAATCCGCAGCCGTGATCGACCCAGTCCTGATCTTTCTGCTCGTCG
>CAZUJQ010000180.1:0-3441 GCA_964620805.1 uncultured Planctomycetales bacterium
GGGAGGCACGAATCTCAATGAGAAGATTATTCACGACGCCGGCTCCGACACCCCCACCGATCTCTCCGAATCCGACCTCCAGCACCTCATCCGCTCCGCCGGCTACGAGCCGTGTCTGGTGGATAGTAGTTATCAATATGTCGGGTAAGACTAGGCAGATTTTTCGACGTGATTTTATCAGTTCAAAAAAAGGAGTCTAAAATGAAGAAACTATCGGCCTCGAGAAAGAAGAAACTCCTCTCCGCACTTAAAAAGTAGCGAAAGAAATATCTGATAGGAAAGTATTCAGAGGTGGATGAAGCAGCGACACGTTTAATGGTCAACGATTTTTTGACCTCGGAAGATTTTTTCGTTAGATCTAGCCGACGAATCTGCGTTGAAAAAATCTATTAGTTATCTTCAATTTCTCACAAGAGGAATGATTCGAAAGAGAGGCCTTGAGACTTTGTGGAGCAGATGTTGTGCGCTCGACCCTTCGAATGTCTCGAGTCTTTTTTATGCCGATAGAATCATTAACTTCATCCGAAGACAGCTTAAGAAAAGTTACAGGAGTTCCTTTGATAGAGAGGATATCGTCGCAGCCGTAACTCGGGTGATTGAAGATAAAATCGAAAATGTAAATCCGTCTAAGCGGAGCCGCCGGAGGTCTCGTAAAAGAGGGGGCTCTCCTCAAGACAAGAAACCTCAAACAGTTTCTAACACGAGTCCTATTGAATCAGTTGTGTCTCAAGACTAGAGGATAGGTGATAGTTACCAACGCGTTGCCCGTCACTCGAATCTGTCAATGTCTGCTATGAAAGAGCACTTTTCCAAGGTTCCAGAGGAAATCTACTACGATATAAGCAAAGAACACCTTGCTTGACAGACAATAAGCATCTTTGATGAAAAAAACGGGGGATGGGGAACTGGAACAGCATTAAAGGCCGGAGGGCGTTCTCTTATTATCACGGCCGCCCACGTTCTAGTGAATGTAAAGCCGGAGAGTCTGGCTTTTGCATTGAGGAATGATACCCTCTTAGATCCCTCTATTTCTCCATCCAGAAGATTTCGAGTAATCCAAAAAGAGGTTGAATCGATTAAGCTTCCGGTAAGGGATATCTATCTTACGAATCCAAAGAGACAGGATCTTGGGTTTATCTTTTTGGATGATGAAAAGCCGGAGCAAATGAAACGGCTAATGTTTCTTGAAGAATCCAACATAGAAGAAAAGACACCGGAGGATTTAGATTTTGTAACGCTTTGCGGGTTCGCGGAGCAACTATCACAAAGAACCAGACAGGGCAACATGACCAAGATAAGTGTTAGTCTATATCTTGACCACCCCAAGGTGATTCGGGATCCTGGCAATCTGACTAACTTCGATCCAAGCCTACACTTTTTACTCCGATTTCCGCTTGAGGAATTGCAAGACGAGAGAACCTTACTTACTGTTCTAAGAGGAATGAGCCGAACTTATAAATGCACTCGGAGTGAAATTCTCATTGAAGAATTGGGGAAGGCAGTCGGCTTGCCATGACCAATTCCCAAGTAACCGGACGGCGCGAACCATAGTTTTGCTCCCGGGCAAGTTTTGATATAATTTCCTCAATCTAATCCGCAGGGTTGCGAGCGCTTCCAGCGTCCCGCCTAAAAGTCGGCCAACCCGATTCACCCTCCAAACCGAAGGAGGGTATTCATGCGCCTCTTAGCGAAGACGAGATAATATGTAAAAATATAAATATAGTAATATTTACAATTCTACTTATTTATGCTATCTTTAACAACAGGGCGGGGAAACCATGACCCGATTGGAATGGGATCCCCGCAGAGAATGGGTTAACTTTCACAAACATGGAGTCGACTTTGTCGCCGCATCAAAAGCTTTTCAGGACCCTCAAAGAAAGATTTTTGAGGATGCCAGACACGGAGAAAAAGAACAGCGATTTTATTGCATCGGTAAAGTCAAAGGAAAAATCCTTACCGTGAGATTTGTTTATCGGGAGAATGTGATTAGGATCTTTGGAGCGGGATATTGGAGAAAGGGAAAGGCGATTTATGAAAAAGAGGAATAGCGATTGGGAGATGCCAAAAGGAAAATTGACACGGGTTAAAGATTTTCTGCCTCCTCCAAGTAAGCTTGTGATCCCAGACGAAACTGTTAAAGTGACGATTTCACTGAATCGTTCTAGCGTTGAGTTTTTCAAGCGCCATGCCGAACGGTATCACACGAAGTATCAAAAAATGATTCGTGAATTGCTCGACCGCTATGTTTCGCAATATCAAGCATAAATGAAGATGACACCGCCTTTGTTTTTGCTGATTACGTGCTTGATCGTATTCTTACCCGAGGGGCGGGCGGAAGACTGGAAGGTCGCTTGGAAAGACGACATGCAGGAGCTGCGCGTTGACCGGGACTCGGTCCAGAAGAATGGCTCCCAGGTGGAATACTGGTACAGCGACACGGTCGATGCGATTGTGGACATCATGGAACACCGCTATCACGCCGTCTCCGATTGCGCGAATCATCAGATGAAGCTCATTGAAGTTTACGATCCGGCCTCCGGCCAAACCAACCCCGTCAAAAACTCCGAATGGCAAGCCAAGCCCTACAATCCTGATGATCCGGTCACGGTGATGCATGATGAGGTCTGCCGCGATTACGGCACGGAGAATACGGAATGAGTGAAGAGCAGTACCGGTTCTCCCAGAGACAGGTTTTTGATATAATCCCGCCGATCTAAATTTCACTAGGGTTGCGGCAAACGCGTAAAGGTTCCGTCCTTACCCTCCTAACCAAAAGGAGGGATTTTTTATGCGCAGAAGGTCAAAAAGAATTTCTGCAGAACCCCTCATCCCACAGGAATCCGTCGAAAATAAAATCATCTTTCTAAGAGGAAAAAAGGTGATGCTCGACCGCGATTTAGCTAAATTGTATACAGTAAAGACAAAGGTCCTGAATCAGGCTGTGAGAAGAAACATCGAGCGGTTTCCTAAGGATTTCATGTTTCAATTGACCAAGCAGGAAATGGGAAATCGGAAGTCACAATTTGTGACTTCCGAAAGTATAAGGTCACAATTTGTGACCTTAAAACAGGGAGAGCATATGAAATACCGGCCGTATGCTTTTACCGAAAATGGCGTCGCCATGCTTTCCAGTGTTCTTAGCAGCAAACGAGCCATCCAGGTGAATATCCAGATTATGAGGACGTTTACGAGATTGCGAGAAATGCTATCCGGTCATCAGAAGTTAAGGGAAAAAATAGAAGAAATGGAAAAGAAATACGACCACCAATTTCAGATTGTCTTTAAAGCGATTAAAGAACTCCTCGAACCTTACAAAAAACCCACCCGCCGACAAATCGGATTTCATGCCCAGTAAAAACCGTACCGCCCAGCCCATTTTCCCAGTAACTGTTTAGCCCCCTGAAGCTTTCCCTTCAAAGAAATCCTCTTATTGGCCGT
>CAZUJQ010000181.1:0-3398 GCA_964620805.1 uncultured Planctomycetales bacterium
GATGAAGGACGGGATGCGGGGCCGGATGAGCATATGGAGGACTCCCAGAGAGTCGGGTTTATCCGGGGCCTCTATCGACAATCTGATTTCGGTTTGTTTAAATTGTTGCAGAGGCCTTGGCCGGTACCGTTTAGATTTGGCGATAATCTAGGGCCGCAGGATGTTGATATCGATGGATTTAATAAGTTGAGGGAGCAAGAGGTTAATATCGAAGACGAAGGCCAGCACCTCCCCGCCCTCGGGCCGGCGCTCATCGCGGTCGCCGTTCTGCTGGCCCTGGTCTTATTCTCTGGGGCCGAGGCCTTGACGCTTGTGGAAATCGCGCAGGCGGTGGGCGCGAAGGCCTTGCCCTTCAGTATAAGCGCCGGCGGATTATCCAGCGCCGATATCATCCTTATGATCGCGGGGTTGATGGTTGTGGTGGCGATGGCTTTCTACAGCGATAGGGAGGAAGATGATGGGGAAACAGAAGAGCCGGAGTATACAATTACAGATATCCCGCAGAGTGTTCGTAACGCAGTCGAGGAGGCAGCGGGGGCAGGGGCAGAGCAGGCCCTGCGTCAGATAGTCTCTATTATGAACGTGCACCCCGACAGCAGGGATTACTTAGGCGAAGTCATCGTACCCATTATCCAGGCAACTCATCCCAGAACAACGGATGTTCTTTCGGCATTTCCGGATCTCTTTGATGCCCAGCCAGTGGTGCTTGGCGAACTGGTGGCAGCGGCACGCGGGGAGCGGTCCGGAACACTGCTTCAGCATCTGACACTCATTAGTCTTGAGACGTTCCTTCACGATCCTGTTGACCCTTATGATAGATTGGTCTTTACGCTCAATCGCCAAGGCATGGTGAGCGAGGTTGGTCTTAGACGCGTATTGACAGTTTTGAGTTGGCGTTTTGCAACTTGGCACCGCCTTCAACAGGCCGCCCAGCGGTTGCAAGAGAGCCACCCCGATATATTCGCACGGTACTTCCATGCGATGACATCAGAAGACTCCCTGATCGGCTTGGCCCTAGCCAGTCTGATAGGCACAGGGCGCCCTGATACAATGACAGTGGGGGGAACACTTTACCAGATAACGAGCAACGGGATCGTTTGGGTGCGTGAGCAGGTCTCTGGATTGTCGGAAGAGCTTGTGCGTGAATTGTTGCGTTTGGGTCGCATGGAATCCCGGGGGGCTGATCTCAGGCTGTTGGAGCCCTCGTTGGAGATTGGGTTGCGTGATTTGGCAGAAGAGTTCAGGGCGCGCATGCAAGAATTTGAGCAAACGGCAGACCAGGCGGTTGCCGATGAGCTATTGAGCTCTCTCACAGGTGGGGTAACGGAGCTTGTGATTGATGATGGTGAGATTGCCCGTCAGCTTGGTCTGGCAGGACCAGAGCGGATTAGTCTGCCATCGCCCTCGACTCTCTACGAGGTGCTTGAACTGCTCGCTGCCCAGGGGGCGGGACGGCGGGTGCTACGTATATTAGAATCCCGTCAGGTTGTGCTCAAAGCCGAAGGTGAGACAATAGCGCTCACGCCCAATCTGGATGGGCCAATTCCTCCCCATGCAACGCTGGCTCTTGTGCGTGTTGAACCAACCGCACAAGGCGGCCAGGCCAATCTGCTATTCGCGCCAGTTGAGATGCTGGCGGTTGTAGTCGCGATTCTCTTTATCCTTGCCTCACCGGCGGGGGCGCTGACGGCTCTTGGCGATTGGGCGGCGAAAGCCGTCAGCGCCCCGATCGTCGCCCATCTTGGCGTCCTTTCCGATGCGATGAATGGAGGCACGTTCCAAGCCTTTTTCGCGTTGGCTTTGTTGATTTTGATGGCGGGGATGAGTATCGGCGGGTCTTCGCATCAACAAAAAGTTTTCATCATTCTAATGACTCACCCACCTACATTGAATTACAAAGAGATCGATCAAGAGATTTTAGATTCTCGTATAGAACAAATTCTGCGTATTAAAAAGTTGATGACAACTTTCGAAGATAAAATTTTAGTTATTTGGTCGGAAGGTTTAGGTGGTTCTGTCGAAGAATCTAACCGGGTTGTAGAAGAATACATTGATCGGATGTCGAGACGTCTGGTGATCCGCAGATCGAATGGGGAGATCGGTGGTCTCAATGATTTTTCTGAAGAAAATCTAAGAAGAATACTAAACGATTATTTCATGAATCCCGTCATTTATGCGAAGTTTCTATGGGGCCAGAGGATTATCTTGTTGCCTATGGAAGATAGGGATCTTCATCGAAGAGCTTCAACAGCGTTAAAGAGTCGTCTGAGAATGCAGAAAGCACAGGATAAAATAGGCCAACTAGCAATTCTATGGCGTAAAAAGGGTGAGGGAGGAGAAAAAATAGACCCCGCAAAAGCGAAGAGAATGCATGCGCTATTTTTCGGCCTCAAGGAAAAAATAGATCATTTAAAGCAGGAAGAAAAAAGAATAGCCATAGAAGAAAGAAATCAAGAATTGGTTCAGCGTATTATCAAAGAGGGAAAGAATTATCCAGAGGAGCAATATATCAAAGCTGTTGTGATCGGTGGGCTTCATGGGCAGGATTTAAGAGATCAGTTGACTCAGGTTAATATTGCTTCTGAAATTTTCGAGCAGGATTTAGAGAGAAATATCCATTTCCCTTCAGAAGAAAGAGGGGATGATTCCCACATGCTCGTACTCTCCGAGCTCCTTGCCTTTATCCTGCTGTTTGCGCTTATCATCGGATTGACGCAGATGGGGTCTGATAAGGGTGAATCCGGGCCAGAGCGTGCGCAACCACAAACAGAAGATTCGGCAAAGCAGCTTGAGGTCCTGCGCGAGCTTGGGGCCAGACTTAAGGCAGAGCTTGGGCCGATTCTTGAGGCCATCATCAACCAACTGAACACGATTGATCCAAACCAAATTGAAAGAGCGCAGGAGATATTGCGAGCCATCGGGCACCCTGAGTCGGAAGGCCGGATCTCCTTGTTAGAACAGCTTGAGGCGCCCTTCAAAGAGAATGGTATCGTGCGATTCGCCAAAGAGAGACTGCCCGAATATGATGAGGCATGGACCTCGTTCTGGAAGCTGGTCCAAACGGCTCTTAGGGACTTTGTCAATAATCGGATCGTGCTGTTACATCTTGCGGTCAGATCACCTGAGCTCACTGCCCGCTCGCCAGAGGCCTTGAAGAACAGGTTGCCGAAGATTCTCCAAGGCATCAATATGGTTCAATCAAAGTTCGATGAGTTGTCTCGGGCCGAACAGATCCGGACCATCTCCCATGATCAGTTTAACCTGATGATTGATCTTAGGGGATTGTTCCCCTCCGCCTCTTTAGATCGCCAATCCCCCACGGAACTCCAGAGCCACGTCGCGCTCTGGGCGGTGGTCGTGTTAGCTCTTAGCGGGCTGCTCGTAGCTGGCAGGTCACG
>CAZUJQ010000182.1:0-3376 GCA_964620805.1 uncultured Planctomycetales bacterium
AATTGCGCCATTTCTCAAGCTGCACCTGATCTGCAAACAATTTGATGCCGTCAAATTCCGTCTTGTTTAACTCGGCAGGCAGCGAACCTTTTGCCCGAAAGCCGTCAAAATGCGTCTTGATTACCCGGTCCATACCACCGGGCAGAGAAGGGAAAATTCCCCGCGGTCGCTTGACGCTCTTAACTTTATCAAACCAGAAACACCGCTGACATTCGAGGAAGAGATTCAGCGTGGAAGGAGATAACCTAATTGATCCCATAAATCAGGAATAATCAATTCTAACTTTGTCAGAGAGCCCTAAGTCGTCAAGGATTTGTCTGACCTCTGACTCAAGGCGAGATGCGGAGTCTCCGTCCACCGTGACCGTAAAATTCACTCCAACTTGGAGATCTTCTGCTGTTCTAAGCTTAGGAAGTATTTTTGTCCCCAGCCGGTTCCAAAGCTCAGGTGGAATGGCACCGGATAAGCGTAAAGTTTTTGTCTGAACACCCACAACAGGGGTCAGCGGAGGTTGGGTAATAGTTTCTGGAGCGGCTTCCAGTTGTGTTCCGAGTTGCGGTTCCGGCGAGCTCGGTGAAGTGAATTGAATACCTCTCGACTTCAAAGTCTCCGCCTTAGCCTTGGTCAACAGGAAAACATTGGCTTCAAAAGCGACTTCGTCAGGAGAAACCAGTTCCTCAAGCCAGATTCGATCGTACGTGCCACCAGGCTTTTGTGCTGAAGCGAGACCAAAATCTCCGTGTCCTACAAATTCAACGATCTTTGCGCGCAAGGTTGTATCCGGATCAACCAATCGTGTGAGGGAGCCATTTAGAAAACTCTGTCTGAGACTCGCTAAAGGCCAAGCTCCTGATTCTTTCAAGGCAGGCGGCCAGTTTCGATCGATATAGCCAGCTCCTACAGATTCGTTAAGAAGTGCTTGCGATTTCAAAGCGGTAATAACCCTTCCGCAAAGGGTCTCGCCACTGCTTGAATGGCCAGCGCCCAAATCGATTACCTTTAAACCATCTGACTCTTTGTTGTCGAAAAGAATCACAAACCGGTAGCCACCCCATACCTCATCTTTGGCAGCTTCTTCGGCAACCGCACTCTTCGATTGAAGCTCGGCACGATCAGATCGATCAAATTCACCGCTTAACGTTCCATCTTGTATTTCACGTGCCACTCGCTTCCAAGCAAGCCATAATTCCACCTTGTCCCGAAGATCACGTCCCGGTTTTTTCAAGCACCACACCAGCGAACCTGGATATAGTCTTGGGGATTTTCCCCTCTGCTTGGTCCAGTCGGCGATTCGAGATCGAAGTGTTTGGTTCCCTGTCCACTCCGTTTCAGTGCCCGCGACAATCAGAGTCAGTCTGGGCGTATCCTGAATCTCGGAACTGTCCTCAGGAAAGAAAACAATAGGAACATTTGCGCCCCGACGAAATTCATCCTCGATCAACTTGCGGATTGCAGGCTTAACTTCGCTTTCTTCATCCAGAGAAGCGCGTCGGTCATTGACTACTTTCTTCATGGTGGGCTGATAACCGATTTTAAAACCATCCGAACCCACTTTCCGGATGAAATAAGATTTGTCTTCCAATGCAAAAGCAGCGTTATCAATCGAGGTGGTATCGAGCGAAGGTTCGCCTAGGGCAAACCGCAATTCGGGAAGATGAGCTACCTTATCAATTTGCCCTCCTGAAGATTCAAAGAGAACGGTAGTTCCCGCCCGCCGGTGAATATCACTTAACGGACCTTTGGTATCAGCGTCAAGCGCCCGGGCATGAGAATTAGCCCCGGCAATATCTGCTTGAATCGCGGCAACGAGCCGGGATTCTCCAAGTTGTCCAAGAACCACGCTTTGAAACTCAGAGATATCCAATGGCGCCGAACCGAGAGTAATGAGAGGCTCCCGGCGTGCACGTGTAAAGGCTTCCCGATAAGCCCATGAAATCCATTGGGCCAGCATTGCCAGAGTTCCACGGGTTTGCTGATACTGCGGCAGGGCTTGCCACTTTCTTTGGAAAACGGAAAGCGTAGCGGGATGAAAAGGGTAACAAGCTTCAAAACGCTTCCGCAAGAATTCACGGGCTTTTGTCTCGGTTGTCGCCGTATCCACGGCTGTCCATTCGGGCGGCAGCTGTGCCCGCCGCTCAAAGCACCAATCAGCGTAAGCCTTAGCAACATTCGAGCGAATCCGTTCACTACCCAAATCCTCAAAAAGCCGCCTCCTTACGACCTCGCTAATTTCAGCCTCATCATTAGCGATAAGATCCTTGGCCACGCGGCGAACCACCTTCGTGATTTTCTCCTGCCATTGCAGGTCTGAATCTGTCATTTCCACCTGGCTGCGCGGCAGACTGATCATAGCTGCGCCATGTGTTGTTCCTGTCGTGGCAACGGTGAGGTTTTGTAGAAACGCATGAAATGGTTCAGCCAAGTTGCGGTGACGATTCATAAAATTCAAGACCTCATCAAAGAGAAGAAGCGCCGGAGCTCCTGCGGCCTGGAAAACTTTTCCTATGGCCTCCGTTCCGGGTGGCGTTGCTTTTGCTGCCGAACCCAGGATCTCTACGCCTTTGTCACCGGCAAGTTGACGGGCGATATCTATCCATGGGGTCTCCCGTCCTGGTTGCGGATCCCATGCATTCCCGACAAAAACTCCGACTTTTGCCTTCGGAATCGAGGTAATCCCTGCCTCTTTAATAAGCTCTGGAATTCCAGAATATTCCCTTGCGGCATCGCCGCTTTGAGCAAGATGATATAACGCTGTCAGCGTATGGGTTTTACCGCCGCCAAATTGCGTTATTAACGTGAGAACTGGAGCCGTATTCTCCGTCTTGCCACTAAGCCGCCTGAGAACCATTCCCGCATGTTCGCGCAGAGCTCGAGTAAAAAATGTCCGCGAGAAAAATTGCTTTGGATCACGATAATCCTCCGGCGCTGTCTTTGCCACTACCTGCTCAAGTGCAATCGCAAACTCATCGGGATTAAATGACCTGCCTTCTCTAACTTCTTTTCGAGGTATCGCTACTTTGTACCAAGGTTCCATAAAGTAACTCCTTTACCGGGGAATCGCCAAAAGCATGGCATCAAGCAAACGTTTTTCTTCACTGTTCTTGGGATAGAGCGCAGATAAAGCATTTGCCAAGCGTAAAAAATCGGGACCGCGATCTTGTTCGGCTTTCAAGAGGGCACGAAGAGCATTCGTCTTACCGCTTGCCTGCAAAAGCATCGCCGCGTGAATGCGATCGAGGGTCGTTGCTTCACGTTCTGTTTTCAGGGCTTCTTCAGAAATAGCCACGGAGCTATCACCGCTTCGCTTCTTTCGACCACGAGTTTTAATTCGAAGTAACGAATCATTGCCATCGGGAAACAAATTGAGCTGCAATTG
>CAZUJQ010000183.1:0-3355 GCA_964620805.1 uncultured Planctomycetales bacterium
GCTTACCAAAATCGGGATGTGACCGAATCGATGGACGCCCTGACAAGCCTCCGATACTTTGTTCCTGAACTCATTCTGCTAGGAACCGCATTGGGAGTCCTTCTTTTGGATTTGTTTGTCCCTCAGAAAAAAGTTCTGGGTGTCCTCGCCATCCTGGGGACCGTGGCGACTCTGGCCTTTGTTCGTTACCCGACCGAACCCCTTCCTCTTTTTTTCGGATTCTTTCTTCTCGATCCCTTCAGTTTCTTCTTTAAGGTGGCGGCCCTAGGAATTATCGCTGTGAGTCTGGCGGCTTCCCTCTCCTACAAATCCCTTCCCTATTTTGGAGAGTACACGGCCCTCTTCCTTTTCCTGGGACTCGGGCTCATCTTGATGGGTTCTTCGAATAACCTCTTGATGATTTTTCTTTCCATGGAATTTGTATCGATCCTTTCTTATCTCCTCGTGGGCTTTCTCAAGAAAGATTCCCGCGCGAAAGAGGCCGCTCTTAAATACCTCCTTTTTGGAAGCGTGGCTTCCGGCACCATGCTTTACGGGATGTCGATCCTTTTTGGGCTCACCGGCGCGATCGATCTTAATGTCATCCAGGCGAAACTCACGACTCAGCCGGTTTCACCGGCATTGGTTTTAGCCGCTCTTCTCCTCATCATGGTGGGGCTCGGTTTTAAGATCTCGATGGCTCCTTTTCACATGTGGGCGCCTGATGTCTATGAAGGGGCGCCGACTCCGGTGACGGCCTTTCTCACGGTAGGACCCAAGGCCCTTGGTTTTGCTCTCCTCCTCCGCCTTTTACACACGAGTTTCCTTGAACTTTGGGACCAGTGGAGTTATCTCCTGGCTGTGCTGTCGATGTTTACGATGACGATCGGAAATGTGATCGCCATCTCACAGACGAATGTGAAACGTCTTCTTGGGTTCTCCTCGATCGCCCAAGCGGGTTATATCCTCATGGGACTTTGTGTATCAAGCGCCTTGGGCGTCACGGGGGTTCTCGTCTATCTGGCGGCCTATGCCTTGACCAATCTGGGTGCTTTTCTTTGCGTGATTGCCGTCTCCAATCATTTCGGAAGTGACGAAATTGATACCTATGCGGGGTTAGCCCAGAAGTCTCCTTTTCTTGCGTCGAGTCTCACTCTTTTTCTTCTCTCCTTGGCCGGGATTCCACCTCTTGCCGGATTCATTGGGAAACTCTATGTCTTTGCAAGCGCCGTCGAAGGCCGGTTTTTCACCCTCGCGGTCGTGGCCGCTTTAAATAGCGCGGTCGCCGCCTACTACTATTTCAAAATCGTCCGGCTCATGTATTTGGTCCCGGCTGAAAACCCTGAGCCGATCGCTCGCCCCCTCCCTCTGTTGATCGCTCTGATTCTCACCTTGGCGGGAATCCTGGTCCTCGGGATCTTTCCTTCCCCTTTTATTGAGTTTGTCGAGCGGTCATTAATCTTGTAAACTAATTATTATGCTTGAAATCGTTCTCGAAGAACGCTTCCCCAAACCGGTGAAGCTGGAGGATGGAACGCGGGTGATTCTCCGTCCTTTGATTCCCCAAGATGAAACCGCTCTCATTGAATTTTTCAAGGCGATGCCCGAGGAAGATATCCTGTACCTGCGCGATGACGTGAAGGACTCTGGAGTCATCAAACGATGGTGCCAAAGTCTGGATTACGAAGTCACCCTCCCCTTGATCGCAGATCTGGAGGGAAAAATCGTGGGAGATGCCACGCTTCATCAGGAAAAACGCGGCTGGAGATGCCACATCGGAACAGTTCGCGCCGTCATCCATCCCCAGTATCGCGGAAGAGGAATCGGCCGCTCCTTGGTGGAAGAGTTGATCCAAGTTGCTTTGGATATCGGGCTCGTGAAACTGGATGCCGAATTCATGGCGGAACAAATGCGCCAGATCGCTATTTTTGAGAAGATGGGATTTGTCAATATGGCGGTCCTTCCCCAGCACGTCAAAGATGTCAAAGGGGAAAGCCACGATCTGGTCATTATGGTGTATGATTTGCGGTCCACAGAACATTACGAAGCGGATTAATCACTTTTGAGAAAACCGGTCTGGTTTCTTGCCGTTCTGGTCGTCACGGGATTTCTCCTCTCTTTTTGTAAATTCACGACTCCCCAAATTATCTCGACCCTTGTTTTCCTGACCGTTATCTGCGGCACCCTCTTTTACTGGCAATTCCGTCTCACCTTTGCCTTTGGAGGGATCGCCATTCTTCTCGCAACAAACCTCCTGGACGTCCCTCATGTGATTGAGTTTGCCGGTCTCGATATCATCCTTTTTCTTGTCGGCATGATGACCTTGATTGGCTACCTCGAGGAGAAACATTTTTTCGAATACCTCGTCGCTCGAGTGGTTGATCGGATCGGTCACCACGGCTACGCTCTGATGGCGGTCCTCATGGCGCTTGCCACCCTTTTCGCGGCGCTCGTGGATGAGGTGACTTCCATCCTTTTCATGATGTCGACCATGTTCCACTTGACCAAACGCTACAAAGTGAATCCGATCCCTTTTCTCCTCATGATTGTCTTCACCACCAATATCGGATCGAGTGCAACGGCGGTCGGAAATCCGATCGGCGTGATGATTGCCCTGAGAGCCCATTTAACTTTTGCGGATTTCCTCAGGTGGGCTTCGCCGATTTCATTGATTTCTTTAGCGATAACTATCCCCCTCTGCTTTCTCTTATTTGGAAAGAGTCTTAGCGAACTGGATAAAAAGATGAAGGGGGAAAAGGGTGCGCTCGACGAGGCCAAACACGTGGTCCATAAAAAAAGTGAGATTCAACTCTGTTGGCTTTTGTTTCTGGGAACTATCCTTTCCCTGATCCTCCACGCCCACCTCGAAAAGCTTCTCGGCCTTCAGAAAAATTCAATGCTTCTCGCCACCTCCCTCGGGGCGGGTTCTATTGTGATTCTTCTCAATGCGGGAACCGCGCGAGAATTTTTTATGCGCCGGGTCGATTGGTGGACCTTGGCCTTTTTCATGTCTCTCTTTGCCTCGGTGGGGACCTTAAAATATGTGGGGGTCACGGAGCGAATCGCGGAGGCCATGCTCTCCGTGGGACATCACAATCCTACCTCTCTTTTAATCCTCTTCACCTCCACGATCAGCCTTTTAACCGGTTTCATGGATAATGTCTTGGCCGTCGCAACTTTTATTCCGATTCTTTTGGAAATTCAAAAGGCGGGAATCTATGCCTTTCCTTTCTGGTGGGGAATGCTTTTCGGCGGCACCTTGTACGGGAATCTTACTGTCATCGGAAGTACGGCGAATATCGTGGCGATGGGGATGCTCGAAAAGGAGTACGGCCAGCACATCAAATTTATGGAATGGCTCAAGCCGGGCTTCGTC
>CAZUJQ010000184.1:0-3294 GCA_964620805.1 uncultured Planctomycetales bacterium
AACGGATCGTTTCTTTCTGAAAATCGGACGGAATGGAACAATGCTTGACCCACGTGTAAGGCGACAATAAAAAACGGATGAAATCGGAAGTTGGCGCCAACGAAAAACGGCTCACTTAAACCGACCCTGCGGGGTCAGAAGGAGTCGTTATGTTGAACTGGAAGAATACGAATCGTTACCAAAAGAGAATGCAGGAGACACTGAATGAGGTGTTCCGCTATAACCCTCGTTTTTTGGGATTCCTTTTCAATCAGGAAGTACCGCAGCTGCGCTTGGATCCAGAGTGGTTGTTAGCGGAGGCGGAGAACTTCTCAAACGGGGAAATGGTGCTCATTCGCGTCGGGCTCGATCTGTGGAATGGGACTGGCGGAGTGCGTTTGTGGGACATCATTGAAGGACTGGATGTATACAACTTCCAGGGCGTAGTTTCAGGTCTTAGGCATCTTAGACAATTAAGCGACGAGGAAGAGGGGATAGTTTGGCGCCAACCAAAAATGGCATACTTTCCTAAGGGACGTCGTTCTCACCCAACCATCAGCGACAAATAAAATTGGAGCAGCGGCCTCCCTTTGGGAGGTGCGGGCGGGGGTGGCAATAAGATCTACACGCCACCCCTGACCGAGGGGCCTCCGGAAATGGAGGCTTTCATGCTGAATCTTTCGGTGTTTGACGAAATTAGAAAGTTAATACGAGAGGGGAAGAGCCAAGCCGAGGTGGCGCGCGAGCTTGAGATTAACCCCAAGACGGTAGCGAAGTACGTGCGCTCCAATACCCCGCCCAAGTACAAAGCGCGGGGAAAGAGTACAAGACCCGATCCGTTCCAGGGGTTTGGGGAAAAGGTTACAAATTGGCTCACGAAAACCCCAGAGCTTTCGGATTTGGAAGTCTACGAGCTACTTCTCAAAGAAGGGTACCGCGGAAGTGAGCGGACGATTAATCGTCGAATGAAGGGGCTTCGAAAGAGGGTGGAAGAGGAAAGATTTTTCGAGCAGGAATATGAGCCCGGAGAACAATCACAATTTGATTTTAAGGAAAAAGTTACGCTGCCATTTGTCGATGGCGAGAAGCTTGTAAACTTACACTTTGGGACACTTCCCCACAGCGATGCCTGCTTTGTCCGGGGTTACCCCTTTAAAAACTATGAGTGCTTTATCGACGGAATCCACAGTTTTTTTGAAACGATCGGTGGAATGACAGAGAACATCCGTTTCGACAACTTAGCCCCGGCGGTGAAGAAAATTCTCAAGGGCGACAAACGCCTCTACACGGACGACTTCAAGAGAGCCATCAAGTATTACGACTTTGGTTTACTCCCCTGCCGGCCTGTGACGGGCTCCGACAAAGGAGACGTGGAAAGAGATATCAGGACCTACGCCAGACGCATCAAGAACCGGGTAAGCCATGACCGTGTGGTCTTTCGCGACTGGGATCACTTAAACTCCTTTCTCTCTGATTTCATGAAGGAGCGAAGAACGGATGAATGCATAAAGAAACTCGAGGAGGAGAAAAAGAAATTAAAACGACTTCCCCCGCGTGAAGAGGGAGTGCTTTGTAAAATTCAATCGGGGCCCGCGACGAGTTATGGGACCGTCCGCATTGGGCACTCGGCCTATTCGGTGCCGGATTCCATGATTGGAAGACTTTGCCGTACGGTCGTTAGCGCAACTCTTGTGACAATCGAATCGAGGGAACCAGGAGGGGCTTCTGAAACCGTAGTGCATGATAGAAAGCCCGACGGAGAGAACAGTCTTCTCTTAAAACACATCCTCCCCTCTCTTATTCGAAAGCCACACGCCATGGTCAGATGGGCACATCGGGAGATTCTCTTCCCCAACCCCATTTGCCAGAAATTTTATCAAAGACTCAACAAAATCGATTCCTATTCCGCCGAGAGGGAGTACCTGCGCGCCATAAATCTCGTCCTCAATACCTCACTCGCCGAAATCATCGCCGGGATGGAACTCGTTTTGGAAACAGAAAGCCAAAAACTTTTCGATGACCTCAGGGAGCTTCTCTTCGGAGAACGCCGTCCTGCGGAAGTCATCGAGATAACGAGCAGACTCCATCAGAGTCCGCTTAAACCCGAGCTGTCCCAATACGACAGTCTCATTCCAGGAGTACCCAATGAAACACGAAGAACTGATAGTGGGCCTTAAACAACTTAGGCTTCGGCAAATGGCCAGGGAATACGTCGAGGTCTCAAAGATCTCGGAGAAAGAAAAACGAACCTACGAACAATACCTCGCAAAGCTCGTCGAAATTGAGCTTGCCGATAAGCACAGGGCCAAAGTCGATAGACTTACCCGACAAGCTCAAATCCCAATTAGGAAAAAAATTGAAGACTATGACTTTGATATCCGGCAGGGAATCACTGCCAAGGAATTTAACCGCCTCTGTACTGGCGATTTTCTCAAAGGCGCTGGCAATTTGGTTTTTTACGGGGAATTTGGCGTCGGGAAAAGTCACTTAGCGGCCACTCTCACTGAAAAACTCTGCGCCTTGGGATACAAGTGCCTCTTCTCCTCGACCCATCAACTCGTTTCTCAACTTGTCGCGGCCAAACGTGATCTCACGCTCATCTCTCTCTTAAAACGTTTGGACAAATACGACCTGATCACGGCCGACGAATTAGGATATGTCCCCCATGATCAGGAGGGCGGGGATCTCTTTTTCCAACTCATCTCGCAGCGATCCGAAAGAAAAAGTATTCTCATCACGACGAATCTTACCTACTCGGAATGGGGAGAGGTCTTTGGCAACATGAGAACCACAAAAGCCGCCGTAGACCGCGTGATCTACAACTGTGAGACTTTCAACATCACAGGCCCCAGCTGGCGAGAGAGAACAGCACAAAAGCGAATGGCGAACAAGCAATTGACACAGCCAAACCAAAAGAATACAAACTAGCCCTTCATGCCGTTTTTAATCGGCGCCGACGAAGGTATACATTCCATTTTTAATTGTCGCTGTACAGCATATTCACTCACTAAGACGGGGTTTAGTTTTTTCTCGAAGAAGGGCTCGGGTAAGAGCGGTATGCCGCAACGAATGCTTGGCGGTGATTACTTTTTTAGTTTTTCTCCGCATACTCAGTTTTTACGACGCTTTCTTTAATTTATAGGCTTGTTCTAAATCCCATGTCTGTTGGAGATTAAGCCAGAATTCGGGAGTGGTGCCCATTGCCTTACTCAAATCAATCGCGGTAAGAGCTGTGATGCTGCGCTTACCTTTTATGATTTCGTTGAGCTTTCTAGGAGGCCATTTAAGTTTTTTGGCAAATTCCCTTTGTGAAAC
>CAZUJQ010000185.1:0-3228 GCA_964620805.1 uncultured Planctomycetales bacterium
CGAGCCTACGCCCTGACCTGGGCGTACTGCCCAAGCTTCCATCGGATGGGATCGAGACTGACGCCGCACGGCGTCCCAATCCTCCGTGCGAACCGCGCGTGATCGCGGATATACGCTGCCTCAGCAGGTGGTACAAATTCCCAAGCAAGACGATCGCGGTTAAGCGCTGCAACACGCCCGCTGCCATGAGAGATAAGATAGCAGCAAGTGCGACTGCCGTGATCGCCGCCCTCTTCATAACCAGCCGCGAAGGTGGCGTTCTCTTGAGGGAAGTCGATAAGACATGTGAAGAAGATTGTCCTTGTTTTTCCGGTATTGTTGTCCATGGATAGTCTCCTTTCTGTTCGTTATTCATTATTTTTCGACTTGTGACTTGTGACCTGGTGACCTTGTGACCCTGCAGCTCTCCTAACAGCTTCTTTAAGGCAAGCTGAACCAACGCCAGTGCCGCCACCACCGCCTCTCCCCAGCCCCAGCCGCTCAGAAGCGAGACGCGGGTGGAATTTTCCAGCAGCAACGAAGAGCTGCGATATTGCACGTTGGACTTGGCCCTGACATTATTCCCCTCAACAGTGATCTCGATTGTGACCGTTACATCCGTGGCATTCCTGGGTAGTTTTGCCTTAATGCCGTCTAAGGCCTGTTGAACCAGTTGTTTGACCGTTGGGTGCTTTATCTGAAGTATCCGGCGTTCAATCTCCTGAATCGAACCCTTGAACGTTTCCGGCTTGGGCATATC
This sequence comes from uncultured Planctomycetales bacterium, assembly GCA_964620805.1. Classification (GTDB taxonomy): domain Bacteria; phylum Omnitrophota; class Gorgyraeia; order Zapsychrales; family JAHFFX01; genus CAZUJQ01. Next base: position 740 of record CAZUJQ010000185.1, read on the forward strand.
GGGTTGTGACTCAATTTTAGCCTTAACGCCGATCTCATCGCCTTCAACCGTGACCTCGATGGTGATCCTGACATCCTTACTCCCTTGCAATTTCTTCTTAAGATCAAGGTCATTCAACAATTGCTCAGCCATCTCACGGACAATCGGGTGCATCTGCGGCAGCCAGCGCTTCATGTCTTGGAGCGGAACCGTAAGTGTCCCGGGCCTGGGCATATTGTAGGTGGTCTGGACGGCGACCTGATTGCCCCAAACAGTGATTTCGACTGTGATCTTGAGATCATGGGCATACTTAAATTTCTTAAGCTCTTTTAATGCTCCTTCAACCATGGACTTGACCATTGGGTGCTTTTTGTACTCTTGCTGCAGATCACTTTCGATCTTCCGGATCGAGCCGGTGATGACTTTAGACTTGGGCATATCGAATTTCTCTTCATAATATTGGGGAGCCATCCGTACGGCCATGTCATGCAAGATCTTGGCTGTGTCCTCTTTCCCGGCGTCACGAAATCTTTTAGACAAATCCAGATACTGAATAGCTCCCGCGACAGGATCGCTCAATCCTTCCATATTGTTTTGTTGTTTTTTCCAATCCCTGGGCTTGCCGTCACTGGCCCGGATCACTTGGTGCTCTATGCCAACCGTGCTATACCCGGGATCGACCTGTATTCTCTTTCCATTGCTTAGAACGGCCAGGGCCAGCACATGGCCGCTTAAGGCCGGGAGTTCTTTGCCTTGAGCGTCTTTCACCACTTCAATCATTCCCACCTTGAACCCGAACAACCCGCGGGCCAGGGAAACCAGCAATTCGGTCGTGGACATGCAGTTTCCTTTGCGGACATTGTCATCCAGCATATCGATCATGAACGGCTGATCCAATAAAGGCGAGGCCTCCGGTGTGTTGGCGCGGATGAAGTGGACCAGCCAGTCATAAACAGCCGTTTCCATTTGTGATTTGTCTCGTGGGATTTTGGCGGCGCTGAGTTTTTCCCGGATAGCCTTGACAGCATCAGGGAAGGACTTCACATTATCGCGCATGTCAGCGAACTCATCGGGAATGTGCCAAGAGAAGGTCATGACCGTATTGCCTTCTCTTTGGGAGCGGGTGGTTAAATACGTCTCGGTCCATTTATCCATCATGGTCCGGACAAGCCCCGGAAGCCTGGGCAGATCGTTGGCCGTGACCACTTCTCCATTAATCTGGATCTTTCTTCCCGGATTGAGCTTTAAGGCCCATTCGATTTGTTCCGACAATTTGCGGTAAAATGCCTCGCTGTCGTAGTCCGGCCCGTAGACGGTGGATTCCCGGGCGCCCGCCGCAGCGATCTGGGGGAACACAGACGGGCCGCCGGCCACCATAACAGCACCCGTTGCGAAGATTCCTCTCAGGAATCCTCGGCGGGAGATGGCGCCGGGGACAGGTGACTGGTGCTTATTAACCGTCATTCCCACAACCGCCGACAGAAGCAAACCGATCAGGGCAAGGAGGATGAACTCACTGCCTAATGCGGCTGCACCGGGATTGATCATATTCGTGAAATTACCAGCCACCTGCCTCAGGTAATCATGCAAGGCCTGGATTCCAATGATATTTTCCATAATGAGAGTGATAAAGCCCGTGCCCCCGTAATATACGATGACCACTTCTCCTAGCAGGGCAAGGACTGTGAGGTAGCTAAACCCGATATGCCACCACGAGCCTTTCTTCTTGCCTAAAATAATATTGGATCCATCCATACGTACGCCAGGCCACCAGGCAAGGGGCAGCATGTTAACGACAAACAGCCCTGTATTCCTCAAGACCATAAAGATCAAAGGCAATACCACGAATACCACGACTACCGGCGCATTTAAGGCTATCGCTGCCCAGAGGAAAAATACGCCGTAGATCATCAATTTAAGAGTATTAAATGGACCTGCCCAAGCCACTCTCTTCCACTCTGCATGTGTCATAAACCGATTATTCGTTGGGACCGGAGTTAAAAGCACGGGATTAAGGAGGCCGAATTTGACAAGCAAAATAATGGTGATAAACAGATTGATAAACTTCATGATTTCCCATCCGTTCAGCGTCCAAGGTTGTCTTAACTTCTTGATCGTTGTCCAGGAGGGAAGATTGAAATGTTTCCAGAATTGCCAAATGGTCGTCCGGTTCAAAAGAACCTTGCCTCGATCGCCGAAAAACAAGGCTTTAGCCGCATGACCGAATTCATGATAGGCAAAGTCAACCACACCCGGTACAACAAAAAGCAGGAAGAATATGATTGGGTGGGCGGCTTTAAAGGCCCCTATACTAATCAATATATCGGTGATAGAGAACGAGGCCGCCACAATCTCGTAGCCACTGCCTAAAACAGTCGTGATTACGGCATAGAGAGCAACGTTAAACACAGTAATCAGGACGGGCCGAAGGAAGTATTCTTTGATGGGATGGCCAACGTAGAAGCGATTCCATCCCTGCTTATCTTTTCTGGAAAAACGATGCCCCTCTG
>CAZUJQ010000186.1:0-3223 GCA_964620805.1 uncultured Planctomycetales bacterium
TCTGCTACTCATTGATGGCGGTCAAGGGCATTAAGAATTTTTTTTATTTGAGTAAGCGTAATCATCAACCTCAAAAAAGCGTGCAATTCGGTGATTTTGTGATTTTGAATTTATGTTTTCCGACGAAAGACGAGTATAATATGCCTCGAAAGAACCTTGCGATAGAAAGCGTCCAAAATGGACGGTTTGCATCTCATGCCCAAAGGAACCCGAAACATCCGATTTCTCTTCGAGGGGACCCACTTGACGCACTTCGGTGGGATGTGTTTGATTCATCGTTTTTGCAAAAAGATCGATCTCAAGCAACAAATTCAGAAGAGTTTGGCCCGGCATTACTCCCACAATCAATCCCAATACCATTCTTCCGAACTGATCCTGGCCTTGCTGTACGCGATCATCATGGGCATGAAGAGAATCAACAGGACCGAGATCTTGCAGTACAACGGTTTCTTTTTGGAGATGCTGGGACTGAGCCGTTTCCCGGATCAAACAACTTTGCGCAGGTTTCTGAAGCGTTTGAGTCCGCAAGCGATTCGGCAGTTGGTCAGATTGCATGACAGTTTGCGGGCGCATCTGTGGGCATTGCCCAAAAAGCCAACGAGTTTGACCTTCGATATCGATACGGTGGTGATCACACTTTACGGCCAACAGCAAGGAGGCCGAGTCGGTTACAACCCCAAGAAGCCGGGACGAAGGAGTTATCACCCGATGTTTTGTTTCGAGGCGCACCGCCAGGAGTTCTGGCACGGCTCTTTGCGGCCAGGCAATACGGTGGCCGCCACGGGAGCAATCAGCTTTTTGAAAGTTTGCCTCGCCAAAGCGCCCCGGGATATCGCCCGAAGACGGATTCGTTTTCGAATGGATTCGGGATTTTACAGTCAACGGATTGTCCGATTTCTCGATGAATCTGGCTGCGGGTACGTCATCGTGGCCAAAGAATATTCCACCGTCAAGGCCAGAGCGCAAAGATGCCGTTTCCAAAAGCTCAACAATGGCTGGGAAGTCGGCGAGTTCTTCGAAAACATTCATCAAAAATGGAATTCCCCTCATCGGTTTATCGTGGTTCGACGTCCTATTCCCGAAGACCCTCAGGAAGCCAAGCAATTGACTTTGTTCAAGGATACCAAATACATCTACCCTATTTTCGTGACCAATCTGCCGATGTCGGCCTGGCGCGTGTATCTGTTCTACAATCCCCGAGCTACTATAGAGAAGAACAACCGCGAATTCCTTTACGATTATCCTTTGGCCAAAGTTCCCAGCAATTCCTGGAAGGCCAACGTCGCCTTCTTTCAGTTGCTTCTGTTCGCGGCCAATATTGTCCATTGGTTCAAACGGCTTTGTCTGCCCGGAGAATATCTCTGGACCACGTTGGATACGATTCGTACCGACTTCCTGCTTCTGCCGGCCAAATTGACCAGGCACGGCAGTCAGAATATTTTGCTTTTGCCGAAAGATTTTCATCAGCGCAAAGAATTCCAGCAGGCCTTGCAGAAAATCCAAAAACTGCGTCTGCCCAAAATTTTCCGTTTTTGCAAGTAACTTCTCAACTCGCATCGTCGATGACATCGCTAAAATTGCGGTTCTCACGCATTTTTGAGGATTATAAAACCCAAATAATCCAGACGCAATGCTTTTCTTAGTTGAAATTGGGAATGATACCATAGATCGTTACCCCTCTTTAGAAGCAGAGATTAAAAAGATTTTAGTTGTCAGCGAAAGAAAATTTAAAGAGCTGCAAAAAGATTTTGAATCATTCTTACAAGGAGTTCGAGGGCGAATACATCAACGATCGTCGCTCCTAGAGGCAACCAGAGGCCAAATTTTCAGACCTCGACAGCCTTCTGCGGCCTCTGACTCAAGAATTGGCTCAAAAGACTTTACCCGGCATTGTCAAGATTATGAACCCACCAACGCCATTTATACCAATAGTTCTGAATATCGCCGCTGGTGTCGTGTCAATGAATGGTTCAATCAGTTCAGTCCTGATGCTGAAATATTTAAAAAATCCTTATTGATCAAATAAAAATGGACACATAATGACTCCTAAAATCCGATAAGGATCGAAAGGAGGCCAAAAAGGCTTATGTGTCCGTACAAATATTACCATGTTATGAGACAGAGTAAAGACAAGAAACCTTTTCGTTATCAAATGGCTCAAGAAGCCCTCTCAATCGGCGTTAAACCTACGGCCAAACTTTTTAATACCAGCCCCAAAGTTGTCCGTAAATGGCGGGATAGATTCAAAACTGAGGGATACTCCGGCTTGGTTGACCGATCGCATAAGCCTCATCGTTCTCCCCGGGAAACCCCCAAACATATTAAAGAGCAGATTGTCGCGCTCAAAGCCCAATACAAACGCCTCGGCGCTCAACAGGTCCGTGATCTCGAAGGCCTAACTCAAGCTCCCAAGACCATCCGCAAAATCTGGAGAGAAGCCGGTATCCCTTCGAGAAAACGCCGCAAAAAACATGTCACCAAAAACAACCTGCGTGCCGTCAAAAAACTTTTCCAACTCTTCGAGCAATCTGTTGAAGATACTAAAGACCTCATGGACATCCCCGAATATTATTGGCAAGCCAAAACCCGCCATCTCCCCAAAGTCCAGTACTCCTTCCGCGAAGTCTCCTGCGGAATTCTTTTCCTCGGCTTCGCCAACAACATCTCCCTTACTCACGCCCATCTCTTCGCCATCTACATCAATCACTTCCTGCGTAAATTTAATGCCCTCCCCGAAAACGCTATGCGTCAAACAGACAACGGAAGCGAATACATCGGCTCCTGGAATGCGAAGAGAGTCTCTGCCTATACCCAAACCATCGAGTCTATCCCGGGCCAATGGCACAACACGATCTTCCCAGGCGCTCATCGCATGCAATCCGACGTTGAAACCATCCATAACCTCATGGAAGTCGAATTCTACGAACTCGAGTCCTTTGCCAACAGGCTCGACTTCATGCAAAAGGCCGCCACTTACCAGCTATTCTTCAACCTTCATCGTCCTAACTCTTACAAAGAACATAAAACCCCTTGGCAATTAGCTCGGGAGAAGAATCCTCATATCGATAAACGCTTACTCATGATTCCTCCCGTGGATCTCGACAAACTGCTCTCTTGGAAAGTGCAACTGGCTACTCAAAGGGGGAATGATCTATTGACCGTTCCCTCTAAATAAATAATTCTCGCTCCTGTCTTTCCCTCGATACATGGCTATCCTTTCTTT
>CAZUJQ010000187.1:0-319 GCA_964620805.1 uncultured Planctomycetales bacterium
TGGACCAAAATTCGGACTATTTGCGATTGGTGTTGCGCTTGAAAGAAATCCTGGTTTGGAATGATTTCTTTTATCGCTCTTTCATCGCGCCGAAGCGGGAAGGGCAGTTTGTTCCGCCCCCGCCTATTCTGGCCTAGGCAGGTTAGATTGAGCCGTGCGTTTCGATGATGGCTTAGCGGATGTCCCGAAGATAATCCATTTCGCCGGCCTCTTTTTTCCCCAGACTTGACAGATAAAAAGATTCCGTTATCCTTATTTCCTGGAAGTAAGAAAAGGAGGAGAATGAATGTCGAGCTCCATGTGAACAACTGTCGAACAA
>CAZUJQ010000187.1:329-3191 GCA_964620805.1 uncultured Planctomycetales bacterium
CCGTCAAATAAAGGGGGAAATAAAAAGTGAGCACCACCGCCGAAAAAATGGTGTTTGCAAAATCGTAAAAAGCCCATCCCAAAGTCCGTTTGGCAAACCGCATTTCCTGCTCCCGCTTTTTTAAGGAATCAAACGAGTCCTGCCGTTCCGGGCATCTCGCCCGTCAGGTCCAAACGAAGCATTTATCTTTATTCTGAATCTTTGCAAAATGGGTTAAGGACATAAAAATCTCAGGTTGACCGGAGAAATTGACGATGTGTTGGCAAACGCGCCCGGGAGGTGTCGATGCCAACGATCGTGGATTATCCGGAAGTAGTTAAAAAAGGCGTCAAGGCTTTTGAATCGTTGTTTGAAAACGAGCCGGAACGAAAACATCTGGCTGAATATTTGACGGGTTTGATCATCGCCGAGCACAAAACGGTGAGCGGCATCAACCGTGAATTTGTGCAGACCACGGATCAGTCCTGTCTGAACCGGTGGATCACGGAAGTGGATTGGGATCCGAGGAAGCTGAATGACCGACGACTGAAGGAACTTCAAAAGGACTCGCGAACTCGATACAGCCCGCGAGGGGTCATCCCCTTGGACAATACCCTGATTGATCATGAGGGCAAGACGATTGAAGACGTGGGTTATTTTTGGGATCATGCCGACAAACGGCATCTGATTGCGCATGATTACCTGATTTCCAACTACGTCACTTCGGCGGGGTATCATTACCCGATTGAGTTTCGGCGTTTTCGCAAAAAACAGACGGTTGAGAAGGAAAAACAAGAAGATCCTAAAAGTGAAGCTGTTTTTAAGGATCACACCCAATTGGCGATTGAGCTGATTGAGGATGTCATCCAGCGAGCAATTCCTGGTGATTTTACCTTTGACAGTTACTTCACCAGTGCCGAAGTCCTGAATCACATTGACGCTCAAGGGAGAAACTATGTCGGAGATTTTAAACAGAACCGTAAGGTTATTTTTCAAGGCCGTCAGATGAAATTTCAGGAGATGGCGGCTTTGATCTCCGTTGAGGATCGCAAGAGTTTTCAGCGGGGCGATCAAACGCAGTGGTACTTTACGGTCACGATTCGAATCCCTGAGGTCAACCACAAGGTAAGGATTCTCATGATTTGGGACCGGAAGAACGGCAGTGAGCCGAGGAAGGTTTTGATTACCAATCGAACGAATTGGGAAGCCACGCGAATACTTTTGGTCTACCGCTCGCGCTGGATAGGCACGGAGACTTTTCATCGGGATGCGAAGCAACAGTTGGGCATGGGAGATTGTCAGCTCATCAGCGGCCAGAGCCACGACCGGCATATGTATCTGGTCTTCACAGCGTACTCTCTCCTGGTGCGGACACTGGGCTCGACTCATCCGAATGAATGGGCTCGAAAAAAACTCAAGACCATTGGGGAAGCCTGCCGCGCGGTGCGTGCCCAAACCCTGGAAGGACTCGTCGATTGGATTGTCGATAAATTTTCCGTGGAACATTGGTCTCCGGCTCAAATCAAGCTTTCTGTCGCTGTTTAACCCGCTGAATCCCTTGCAGCATAGGCGATTCAGCCATTTTGCAAAAGGTCAGAATTAACTTCCCAAGCTGCCCTCTGTAATTCGTAGTCCTTCGCCTTTGGAGGGGCTCTTGCTAAGGTTAGGGAGATTGGGAATCGAATCGTTACGATGTGTGCGCTTACGCATGGCACGGATAGAAGACTGACAACCGTCTCTCATGTTTTATGAACCTGCAACCTTTTTTACTTGCACCATGGAATCATAGAAGGGATTACGGGCATTCTATTTCTTTACCCCGAAATAAGGGTTGTAATCCCAAAATGATAATGTCCTATTTGGCCAATTTAGAAATGTCCTATTCCAGACAGCCTATAATTCCCCTTTTCCAAAGGGGGCGTTATGGCAGAAAAGGACATGGTTACAATGAGCCAAAAGGAATTAAGGCGTTTGCATTTTGTTCGGAATGCATTGGGCAAAGTCACTACACAAGCAGAAGCCGCTCAGGCGACCGGAGTCAGCGAGCGGCAGATTCGCCGAATCATCAAACGAATCAAGGAAGAAGGAGATCCGGGACTGATTCACCGGTCCCGGGGTCGTCCCTCCAATCACGCCATACCGCGAGCGATCAAAACAAAGGTGCTCGATCTTTTTAAGACCCGGTATCCTGATTTTGGCCCTACGTTTGCAGCCGAGAAGCTCTTTGAAAGGGACAAAATAAAATTAAGCGATGAAACGCTCCGGTTATGGCTCATTGAAGCAAAGATTCCGTATCGTGAGCGCAGGAAACGTCCCCATCGCCAGTGGCGGGAGCGCAAAGAACGGATCGGTGATATGGAGCAGACGGACGGCTCTCATCACGACTGGTTTGAGGGACGCGGCCCGGAATGTGTTTTGATGGGTTATATGGATGATGCGACAGGCCGGCCCTTTGCCCGGTTTGAGCCGTATGAAGGGACGCTGCCTGCCATGAGAGCCTTGAAGGGCTATATCACCCGGTATGGCATACCCGGAAGCCTCTATCTTGGATAAACATATGACTTGAGTTCTGCAAATTTTAGGTAACCGAAAATGATAACTCCCTCAAATAAAATGGCTTCCGGCCGAAATCTCCTATGCCGACGAAGGCAAGGAGGGCACGGAAGCCATGGGAAAATTTCTCCCGAAGAAAACTACGTCCGCTCTGAAATATTTCTTGAGCGTCTTGACGAAACCGCAGATCAAACACTTCCTGGTTTACCTGGTGGGCCTTGTCTGGCTCGTCAAGTTTCATTCCACCCGGGAAATCGCCAGCCAGATTGCCAAGACGCTTCCCGACAATCTCCAGCGTTTTCTCAATGGTTCGGCCAAAAAGAGACAGCG
>CAZUJQ010000188.1:0-3153 GCA_964620805.1 uncultured Planctomycetales bacterium
CACCACCAAACCTGCCGGCACCGGCCTGGGCCTCTCCATCGTCCACAGCATCATCACGGAGCACCGTGGCACCGTCACCTTTGCTAGCGAACGCAACCGCGGCACCACCTGCACGATTACCTTTCCCTTATGATGAATACAGACCGTAGGATGTTCAAGAGGAAATCTGAGTGCGCCGCCGAGGCGATCATTAACTTTGACTTAATGTGGCCTAAGACCAAACAGAAATCATCTTCATTCAAAGCCAGTGTGCTCAACTTAAGTGAGGGTGGCGTGTGCGCGAGGATTATAAAGGGTCAGGAAAACCAGCTTGATAGGTGGGATTTAGAAGAAATGGATGGAATCGAGCTGCGCTTACCGAAAGTTTTTGGGGCCACTAGAATTAGAGGTAAAAAGGCTTGGGTTTCTTGGCTGGACGAAGAGCCTAAGATTGGAATCAGGCTTGAGTATTGTAACGGGGACGGGGGCAACGTAAGGGAACTACTCCACTCCTACTTAAGCAGGCCCTCTGCTGCAAGATACACTATTGGTTTATACGGCGTTGAATGGGAAAGAGCATTTCCAGAAAGTTTGCTTGGGATACTAAGAGACGCACTGGTGTTGTTGTTGCCTTTTAGGTTACCGCATTTCTTCATCAGAATGCTCTACGGAATAAGACCGAAGTTTGTTTTTTACGTTCATCCTCGTAGAAAAGAGGACATCTTCATCTCTTTTCCACCACTCAAATATCTTCGTAATTTGCTTTCGTCAAAGCGATTGCTTTGGTTAGCCTCTATGTTGCCACCTTTTGTCATCGGTAAGATCCGTCATCCCAATATAGATGGCGTAGTTATTGCAACCTTACAAATGCCAAACCAATTGGTGGCTAATATTAAGTATTCAATAAGGAAAGCGCGCGGTGCTGTTTGCTTAGCAGGAAAGATTTGTCCGCCAGGTGGTATCATGGGTCTGGGAGGGTGGTGGCCCATAGTAACTCGTCGAGGCGTCTCGCTTAGGACTGTTGGGAGGCGCTACAATATACAGATTACAAATGGTCACTGCGGTACCCTCGTGTCAATCTACTTGATGGTAGCAAAAATTGCTCGTATCTCTGGTTTAAAAATGGATCAACTCCATATAGGAGTTATAGGGAGTGGGAAGATGGGGCGAAATGTCGCCTCGGTTCTTAACGGAAGGGTAAATAAACTTACGCTTATTGATATGAGCCGAAAGAAGCTTGAGAACGTTGCAAGGACATTACAGCTTTCCGAGAACGCCTCTGTACTTGAAACCGCGTGGGTTCATCCAAGCGAGCAAAGTAGATTGCGGCACATCTTACAGCGCCCGCACCTACTGATATGCACAACCTCTAATGTTAGAAAATTATTTGTGAGTGGGTTCCTTCCAGATAAATTTGTTGTAATTGACGACTCTCGACCGGAAGCCTTTTTTAGGACAGACCCCCTTCTTGGAAAGATTGTTCTTGAGGGGGGGTTGATGAGTCTGGATGGCGTTAACATCAACTACGACTTTGGGTTTGGTGTTGATGAAAACATATTCGGATGCCTAGCTGAGAACTTCTGTCTGGCACTAGATCAAGGGAGAACTCTTAAGCCAACAATTGGAGATGTTGACCTCGATAATTTTTGGCAAATGTTGAAGTTTTGTGAACAAAGAGGAATTCTTGTTGGTGATTTTAAATCAGGGATGTACGTAGTTGATGACGAAATTATTTCACGTATCATTCGGGAAAAGCAAAACGATGAATTACCTGCTGCTTAATCATCTCATTGGGTTTAGCCTGCTAGTCTGCCTACTCACGCCATTGGCCAGCTTCATCTATGCAAAAAATAGGAACAGCTTACTAAACCGTTCCTTTGCCACCTACTTGAGCTCAATCTCAGGGTGGGCGTTTTTTACAATTTTTATGATCACAGCGCCCTCTGCAGACCTCGCTCTCTTCTGGGACAAACTCTGCTTGTCGGCGGTCGTCTTTATCCCAAGTTCTTTCTTTCATTTTACAGTAAGTTTTCTGAGGAAAGATGGGAGATTGAAAAAAGCCATCTTCTTAAACTACGTGATATCACTGAGCTTCTTAATTATTCTTTGGCGAACAAACTTATTTGTTCGAGAGGTCGTACCTAAATTCGGATTGAACTACTTTACAGTCCCTGGAACGATCTACCTCATTTTTGTGCTCTTCTTTCTGATTAATTCATATGGTGCAATTGCCTTAATGTGGTTCTCCTTGCGCAAGACACCTCTCTCAAATTACCGCATGCAGCTTAAGTACTTCTTCTGGTTTTCATTGGTGGCCTTTACCGGAGGAGCGTGTAACTACTTACTTGTATATGATATTAATCTCCCTGGTGTTGCCGAGACCTCTAATTACGGTTTGCTTTTATACACACTTTCAATTGCTTGGATTATCTTTAGGTATCAATTCTTAGATATTGAAGTCATTATTAAGAGGACGGTGGTGTTTGCGGGGCTGTCGCTGGGGGTGCTGGGGGCGGTGGCGTTGATGACGTTCGTGACGCAGGATTTGCTGGTGCGGTACGTGGCGGTCCCGAAATGGTTGTCGAACTTCATTGCGGCAGGACTCATTGCGGCGTTTTTCAATCCGTTGAGGACATGGCTCATTAACGTGACGGATCGGTGGTTGTTTCAGAAGAAGTACGATTACAAGGTGCTGCTGAGGAGGTTTACGGATGAGGTGATGGTGATGGTGGACCTGAAGCAGTTGGTCCAGATGACGGTGAACACGCTCTCCGAGACGGTGAAGCTGGACAGTTGCAGCCTCTTGCTGCTCAACAAGGACACGCGGGCCTATGAGCTGGCGGCTGGCCGCGGGCTGAACGGCCGACAGCTTGTGCTGGAGGAGCAGGAGCCGTTCGTCACCTTCCTGCGACAGACGCATGAGCCGATCGGGCGGGACGGCCAGTTGGGCAAGATCCGCTTTCCGGAGGCGGTGACGGACCGGCTTGCGCAGCTCCATGCGCGGCTGTGCCTGCCGCTCTCTCTGCATGAGGATCTCATCGGGGTGCTCTGCCTGGGGAAGAAGAAGTCGGACGAGGAGTTTTCGAAGGATGACCTGGACATCTTGTTGCCGCTGGCGCGCACGCTGGCGATCGCGGTGAGCAACGCGCAGCTCTTCGATGAGCTGGCCAAGAC
>CAZUJQ010000189.1:0-3147 GCA_964620805.1 uncultured Planctomycetales bacterium
ATTGGCGCGGCGGTAGCGGCTTTGGTGGAAAATAGGCTTCACTCCTTCCTGGTGAATGTCACCGACCGGTTTTTATTTCAGAAGAAATACGTTTACTACAGGATTCTCAAGGAAAACAGCAAACAGATGGCTTTCATACATAGTCTCGATGAGCTTGCCAAACAAATTACCGGGTTTCTCATCAAACAAGGAAGAATAAAAAATGCGGCGATATTTGTGCAATCGGACGACGGACAGCATTACGTTCTCAAATTTCCACTAGGCTATGGAGGAAGAGCGAAACGGCCGACAATTACACTGGATCAAAATCATCCACTTGTCGATCTTTTACGAGAGCATCGAGGGCCGATCCAGACAGAGGAACTTAAGAGCAAACAGGGGACTAACTGTCAGGAGGCACTGAGAATTCTTAAACTGCTCAAAGCGGAAGTAGTCATTCCCAGTTTTTTGCGGACAGCATCCAATGGGGACCAATGTGCTTTAAGACCACGCAATATTCTGATACTTGGTCCGAAGAAGTCCGATCAGCCCTATGGTGAGGAGGATCTGGACGTATTTTTTACTATCGCTCAGGACTCTGCCATCGCGGCAGAAAATGCGCGTTTATTCGACATTGTTTTAAAGGAAAGAGAAGCCAAGATTAAAGCTGAGCATGTTGCCGAAAGGGTGTGGTTTGCTACGACGATTAAACATGAGGTTAAAAATAGTTTGACAGGGTATATCCAGGGTCCAACGAATATGCTCCGCATGTATCATGCGCCTGATCTTAAGAAGGCCTTCGATGAGGGAGACAAAGAATGGTTCGAGGAAATTTTTAGTAAACTCGGAAATGTCTTAAGACAGCTCTCCGACGGCGCCCAAAGGATATTGGATATTTCCGAAACTACTTTGGGTGGATCGGAACCGGATGATACAAAGTTACATAGGAATTATTTCAAAATTCTTTGGGATGAGGCCAAGAAAGCGAGTGGCATAGAGAAGTTGTGCGAGTTTGAGTCTGCCATTCCGGATGGATTTGTGATCTATGGAAAATATCACGCCTTAATGCGGGTGTTTGAAAATTTGATCATCAATGCCTATGATGCGATGAAAGATCAGGAGGAGAAGTTGATTAAACTAAGATGTTCCTATCAACAGATTGAGGGAAGGCAGGTGGCTTATTGTGAGTTTGAAGATCATGGGCATGGTATTCCTCAAGAGATTCAAAGTAACATTTTTGAAAGAGGTTTTTCGACAAAGCCTAAACCAACAGATAAGGATCTTTTGGCTAGTGGGCATGGCCAAGGACTTTACGTCTGCAAATGGAATATTGAAAAACTGCATGGAGGAAAGATATGGGTTGAGAGTGAGGTTGGTAAAGGAACAATTTTTAAATTCTGGGTCCCAATGGAGGATCCTGGCAAGGCGGAATAATCGTTTCCAGAGAGATAAATGTGAAAAGGAAACGGATTTTAATCATAGATGTTCCCGACGTGATCAAAACCTTAGAGGCATATTTTGAGCGATGGGGTTACGGGCCAGCCGTGACTACCACCCATGTCGATTTTATCGAGGAAATGATTACTCAACATGATATTGGGTTGATTATCGTTGCACAGGAGATGACGCTCAAAGGACCTTCCCTATCAGAGCAATGGCGAAGGGGCGACGATATTGAGGCTGATTTTGAGTTCGGTCATGAGGTGCTTCAGAGACTTCAGATGAAGAATATTAATTTGCCGATTATTTTCTTCACGACGGAAAGCCTTGGAAAATCCAGGTGGGTTCGCGATAACGATGGCAAACTCCGTGTTGTGTTAATAGAGAAAAGATTCAACGATACTAATGTGGAGGATTTGCAAAAGGCAATCGAGGAATTTTTGGGCAACGTTCCGGTATCTTAGGGTAAACAATACGAAAACCTTGTTTCCTAACGGCATAGCGGTTATACATTTATGAGCAAGCCGGATATATTAGTCATCGACGACGAACCTGAAATATGCCTTAACATCAAAGCCATGTTTGAATATGTGGATTATGAAGCGGATTATGCGACAACGGCCAAAGAGGCGTTTCAAAAGATGGCCGAAAGGGCATACGACTTGATTCTGGTTGATATCAAATTGGAGGGGCGTGTCTCTGGAATTGAAATCATCAAGAGCTTCAGGGAGAAGGCGAGGAGGCCGAAGATTATTGTGATTACCGCCATACCGCCTGAGGCGCTCAACCCAACCTTTGAGAGGGAAGGGATCACGAGTTTGATCGACGGATTTATTGACAAACCGAGCTGTGGGGATCCCGAAAAGCTGGTCGGATTAGCGAGACGGGCGTTGAGATAAAATCGTTCACTAGAAAATAAAGGGGACCAACTATGAACGGCAAAAAGAGCACAATCTTAATCGTCGATGACGAAAAGCAAGTCATAGAGCTTTTAGTGACTCACTTCCGGCGCCGGGGTTATGAGCCGATCGCAACGGTTAACCCGACCCTTGTGGAACAGGTCCTCGAGACCTACCAAGTCCATCTTATTGTCCTCGATCTCCGCATGGAACGGCGAGGCGGTTATGAGATTTTAGAAAGTCTCCGGCAGAAAAACATCAAGATCCCCATTGTGATCATGACCGCTTATATGGACCAGGAAAGAGATCGGTTGAAAACGCTGGGGATTACCGAAGACAATGTGATCAAGAAACCCTTCGGGGATTTCACCGAAGCCGAGGCTTTGATCAACAAGGCTCTTAACAAAGTGGTTTTACCCGACGAAGTTTACAGTGAGTACGAGGATAAAATATACCGCAACAATAAAACCAAGCTTTTGATTGTTGATGATGAGGTCCAGATCAATGAAATTCTCAAAGAGGACCTGGAAGCCAGGCGGTATGAAGTGAAATGCCTTACCAAAGGGGATGCGGCGCTTGAATATATCAAGCAAAACGAGTGTCACGTCGCTATCATCGATATGAAGATTCCCGGTCTGGCGGGCCACGAACTGATTAAAGAGACTCTTCGAGTCAGGCCTTCACTTAAGATCATCCCATTTTCCGGGGCCTACGCGAAAGAGATGAGAGACCTTCTGGCAAGTGTCGGCTTTGATCCCGAGACGCTCATCACCAAGCCCTTCGATCTCAATATCCTCATCGAAAGGATAAAGGTGCTTGCCACAGAGGC
>CAZUJQ010000190.1:0-3090 GCA_964620805.1 uncultured Planctomycetales bacterium
TGCTTGATTTCAAGAGGAGGAACCCGAGGAACTTAGATTGTTTTGGACAGCAGTGGGTCGGGATACTTTTGGCTCCGGCTTAAGGAAGAAAGTTCTCTGCATTTCACGTTCGCGATTCTCCTTCCCGTCCCTTGCTGTGAGCCGGTTCAGAAATCAACTGCGACGAGATTAAGGACAATTATCGAATGAAGGATAGCTAAAATGGCCAGAGAAAGCAGAAACGAGATCCAAGCTGGATAGGACAATGCGCGAAGCAGTAGTCGGACAAATCGTTCCAGTTCTGGTCTTATTAGTTGGCGTATTTGTTGGATTAGCATTTTTCGGACAACTATATTTCGCGCTTACACTTGTCGGGCGCCTCCTGGTAGTAGGCTTTAGTCTTGTTTTCGGAACACTTCTCGTTATCGCTATTCGCTTTCTTTCCGACCTAGCTGAATTTGACCGAGTCGGAAGTGACCTTAGCCTCTACGGGTACGGAATTGCGCTGTCTTTCGTTTTTGGTCTTCTTCTTGAGCGTCCCGTGCTTCACCAGCTTCCTGGTGGCCTCAGGCTATCTTTCTTTTTTGTTTTTGTCGCAGGTGTTTTGAGTCTAATAGGATATGGGATTAATTTTAAATTATCTCAGATGATTCGTGGACTCAGTTCGTCGATTAGGTTCCGATATGGACTTAACTCTTTTGAGCTTCTAATTGAGGCTTGGGATGCGCCGCGACCACGGGCTTACCTGATTTTGAGTTTAATAATTGGCTCTATCCCGACGCTGATTCTTGTTGTTTCCGACGTTTTCTTTGGTGGATGAGATACTAAGCGCAAGCGGGAGAAACGGAAGCTGCTAAATGAGCCGGAGCCTGACCGCTCTTTTACTTGCTGTTTCGGTATCAGTGGTCGTCGGTATCGTTGCGGCTTACCTGATATATATTGTTGCCTTCGTAGCGACCAAACTAAGGGGCCGGATTAGTCAAGCCGAGCCCCTTGGACGACCCGCCTCAGTCGGTTCCGCTGAACAATCTGAAGAGGTTGCTATTCCAGTCAATGTCGGTATTCAGTGGAGATGGCTGCTTGACCTCCCTGGCAGGTTGGTTGCGGTTGTTACCTTACTAGGCTGGCTACTAAGCTTGGTCTCTGCTTCTTGGCTTTACGTTACGGCAAAAAATCTCAAGAGGGTAGAGGCGGCGAAGGTGAATACAACAGAGATTTTTAACGAACAATATTTCTTAGATCAGAAGGAGGATTACGAGCGCTTTAAGGGTGTCGCTGAGCCTTTCACTCTTGGCACCAGCGCAAAAATTCAAAGAGGAGAAACCCTGGCGCTCACGGGTACAGTTAGGTTCCCTTTAGGGTGTAAGGATTACTGGATCGTGTTCCTTAGCGATAACCTTGTATGGCCTAAGGTCAACATCAGGAATACTGGCCTCCAGTATCAACACGTTAATGTGCGTATTGCCGTACCGCCACAATTTCAAAAGGGTAAGCTCGCGTTAGCGTGTGTATTAGATAAAACACACCAACAGTTCGAGGCATGGTTAGCGGAGGGTCGAGATGCCCCACTTTTGAGGCCATCGCGACTAGACGTCGCCTTGGTAACGAATATTGCAACACCAGAAGGAGGATCCCGATGAGGGTCCCGTGGATTTTAGCGTGTAGGTCTCCGGTAATCGTGCTTTTAGCGCTTCTTTCATCAGTGGCTGTCCCTGACGCGGAAGGCCAGCAAAGAGCCGCCTTTACGATGCCCCGGAAAGGTAGCGTGGTCCAGAATCGTCGCGACTTTCCGGTTTCTGTCCAGATCGATAACTTCGAGCCATCCGGTTACTATTGGGTAGCTATTGGGTCGGTCTCGGGGCACGCGGAGACTTGGGATCAGGTTCTCGAGTTATACCGCGCAAGAGACGCGTCGAAGGGGGGAAAATTACTAAAGCTGATTGGTGGCTGGCAGGTAGACTTGTTCTGGCCCAAGTTCCTTGTTCCTAAAAGTCCCTATGAAGGTAAGGTCTTTGACGGTGGAAGCAATCCACTCCATGGTGTGGAACCTCAACCGATGATCCTTCTGCTTCTCAAAGTGGATGACCCTCTACAAACCTATTTTAGGCGGTGGCTCAGAGAGGGATCGGCAGGGAAGGGCTATCCGGGGATTCCAGCGTCGAGGCTTGGTAAGGATATGACATTGGCACGTACTGAGATATTCTTTCCCTGAGAGAAAAGGCGGAAAAGGTGACATCCACATTATTTCTCCGCGTACTTTTCTGCGACCACTTCGCGGACGCAACGTAAAACAATCCCGACCGAGGGGGGGTTCCACCGCTAACAGAAAGGGGAGGGAAAGAGGGTCGCTCACTCGATGTCCATAGTTAGAGATTACCTGGTTGTGGATGTTCCTTACAGAGGACTCGACCGTGGTCCAACTTTATGAAAAGTCCAGGGCTGGCGGCTGTGCTCTCGTTTTTTTTCTGTGGTCTGGGACAGATTTATAACGGGCAGATCTTAAAGGGCCTCATCTTTCTAGTGGCCTACGGGATTTCGTGGTTAATGATGTGGATCATCATCGGTTTTATCACTACGCCCATTTTGTGGATCTGGGGTATCGTTGATGCTTACCGCGTCGCACAGAAGGTCAATGCTCAGGTAGGCGGTGTATCACCGTTTTGAGAGGAAGCGTGGCTGTCCGTGATCGAAGCGAGCCGCTCGCGGGAGTCATTTTTCTGGTCTTTTTATTGTCGGCCTGTGAGCCGGTCAATAGACTGACCGCGACCAAGATCAAGGATATCCTTGATCATCCCCGGAATTACGAAAATAAGGAAGTCACCATCTACGGGACGGTCACTGATGCGGTATCGCTCCTGGTTGTCAAGTATTTTGAGATAGAAGATGGTACAGGGACGATAAAGGTGATGACCAATAGAATCTTGCCGCAAAAAGGGAAAAAGCTAAGAGTTACAGGAGCCCTTGTGTCTGTTGAGGTTGGTTCAGAACGCTGGCTAATGCTGCGAGAGAAGAGTGATGCAAAAGGGGATAAACAAATCAAGAAATTGGCCGCCAAAACCTCAGTGGTCACCTGAAAACCGGCCAATGAAGGTCAGGTCAAAACCGGCCAAC
>CAZUJQ010000191.1:0-3066 GCA_964620805.1 uncultured Planctomycetales bacterium
TCATGTTCCGTCATTTAGAAACCCTTTTTCAATTATTCAGGAACAGCCTTCGGCTGGAGCTGTTCTCGAATCCGATTCACCCGCGCATAAACCGCATCATTCTTTTTCATGCTGGGAATGATGTGCAATAGGATCGCCGAGCGAAACAAAGGCGAATGCAGACTCAGCTCGCCGGTTTCAGGATTCTCTTTTACAGCCCCCAACTCCTTCAGCGCAGGAAGGCAGGACTTTGTATAGATGTTACCGCCCTCAAACTCGCGCGAGATCAATGTCTTTGACACCGGAATTTCAACTAGTGCGAGCAAATGCAAAATTTCCACTGATGGGAGCCACCCAATTTCCTTGATTGAGACCACCTGATTTCCTGGAATGAGACCAGTCGATTTCCACGGAATGGGACCACCCGATTTCCATGATTGAGACCACCTCTCGGCGCGTCAACCAGGCTGATGAGACACTACCCTTTTTCCAAATAAAAGGGGGTGCTTATGGCCAGAAGGGAAATGACCGTGGAGAGGTTTCAGGACATTAAACAGCGTATCGAACTTGGAGAATCTGACCGGCAGATAGCAAGAAGTCTGAAGGTTCGCCGAATGAAAGTGGCGGAGATCCGGCGTGGGGAGGCGAGAGATCCTGCGGTGCCGAAGGTTGGCCCGGTATGGGCACAGCAAGTCGATTGGAACGGTGTTAAGGAGGATTTGGGCTATAAGCATCCACTCAAATTCATTTGGGAGGAGAAAGCCCAAGCGTTCACGACTTATCCCAATTTTTGGAAAGTTTTTTACAAGAAATTCCCTTATCTCAAAGAAGCGCTCTCGACACCGAGGGATTTTAACCCCGGTGAGAGAGCGGAGGTTGATTGGGCTGGTGGTAAAGTCGAGTGGATAGACCATCGCACGGGGGAAATTCATGAAGCGGTGGTCTTTCTGGGGACACTGGGCTACAGCCAACTGATTTTCGCTTGGGCAAGTGACAGCATGAAGAGCCGGCAGTTTCTGGAGGCCCATAAGCGGATGTACGAGTTTTTTTGCGGGGTCCCCAAAGTCACGGTGCCCGACTGTACCAAGACGGCCGTCATCAAGTGCCATCTTTACGATCCGGATCTGAATCCGGCCTACTCTGAGATGGGGCGATTTTACAGGACGGGGATTGTGCCGGCTCGGGCCTTTCATCCAAAGGACAAGGCCCTAGTTGAGTTGGCCGTGAAGCTTGTGATGCGCTATTTTCGGTGGCTTTATCGACGACACAGCTTTACGTCAATAAGCGAAATCAACGAGGCTCTGGCTACCACGGCAAAGCGAATTAACGAGAAGAAGCACACCCGTTTCGGTATTTCCCGAGTTGAGCGATTTGAAAAATTCGAAAAGTCCGCGTTACGGCCACTTCCAGCTCAGCCTTTTGAGAGCTTCGAGTGGAAAGAGGCAGTGCTTCATCCGGATTGCATGGCTCACGTCGACAGTAACTACTACAGCGCCCCCCACGCTCTTCGCGGAAGATCGCTTCGGGTAAAAATATCGGAAAATCTTATTGAGATCTTTTTCAATGGTGAAAGGGTAGCAGTACATTCGAGGAATCGTGGCCATAAAGGGAAGCGAATCATTGATCCAAATCACTTCCCTGAAAATGCTAAGGCCTATTACGAGACCACTCCCCAGAACCTTCTCTCTCAGGCGAGATTCTTATCTAAGGAACTCTTCGATCTTATCGTCTATTTATTCAATAAGGACACGCTATCCCATATCCGTATCGTCCAAGGCCTTGTCAGAGTCGCCACCAAACACGTCAATGAGGCCAAGGAAAAGGGAATCCAAAACCATATCCCCAGGGCCATCGCCACAATGCGCTCTTATAACCGATTCCGGGTAGCGTACTTTGAAGACCTGCTCAAACACTACCGCAAAGAGATTTTGAAAGCGGAAAATCGGGAAATAGTACGCAAGCCTGGTAACCCGATGCTTCGCTATCACCAAAGTTTACTTCTAATGATGGAGGTAAAAAACCAAGGAGAAAGTCATGGGCGCAGCCCAATCCAAGAACCTAATGCAGGAACTTAAACTTACCGGAATGCTGGAGAGTTATGAAAATACCCTCTCAGCCGCAACGGCAGGAGGGGTCAGTCATGCCGACTTCCTCGACCTGCTACTGCAGTCAGAGTACGATTGGCGGAAAAAAAGAAACGTGGAAAATAAAATTAAAGGCTCCAAAGTCCCTCGCAAATCGGTCTTTGAGGACTTCGATTACACGGCTCACCGCTCTGTCTCAAAGGCCCAGATCAAAGATCTCATGACCATGAAGTGGCTTGAGCAAGGAAGGCCCCTTCTTCTCATCGGGCAGACGGGGGTGGGAAAGAGCTTTATCGCCGAGGCCTGCGCCATGCAAGCCTGCAGAAACGGTAAAGCATCTCTATGGCTGGACATCAGCGCGCTGCTTGAAGCCCTCTCACTCTCTAGAACCTCAGGCACCTACATCAAGCTTAGGGAAAAACTGTCGCGTCCCGACGTCCTGGTTATCGATGACTTTGGAATGCGAAAACTTACCTCCACCGAAGCCCAGGATCTCTGTGAGCTCTTAGAGCTGAGGCAAGATCGCAAATCCACTATCATCACGACCCAGCTCCCCCTAAACCATTGGGAAGAGGTTATAGAGGATCCAGTAATCGCCGACGCCGTAAAAGATCGGCTCAAACACGCAGCCATTACGCTCAAAGTCACTGGGGAGACCTATCGGGCGGTTAAAGCTAAAAAACTTGACCAGGGGGATCTAACAAAATAAACATCGTCGCTTACGCTCCGGGGGTGGTCTCATTAATGGAAATCGCCCGGCTCCGATCATGGAAATTTTCCAGTCCATTGTCGGGTTTTCTGGAACTGGCCGTTTCGCTATTGCTCTGAGAATACGAATTTGAGTTTCGCTTAGCGCTCGAGCTGCAGGAAGGGTTGGAGCGGCGCGTCCCAGATTTCGGATAAGTAACAGTCGCCAGGCAACCGGAACGATAATTGCCAACGCATTCACAAGTGTTTTGAAGGTCTCAAGCTGCTTCCTCTCATAACTACACCCAGTTTTGAT
>CAZUJQ010000192.1:0-3060 GCA_964620805.1 uncultured Planctomycetales bacterium
ACCGCTCCGGCATAGATCTGGTTATCGTAGGAAACAGAGCGGCTGATCTGAATTGTGGAAGGATCCCGACCCATCAGCCTGTTTGCAATATTACTCACTACTAGAGGAATAGATACATCATCTGGCTGGCGTCTTGGGCCGGATTCCCCGTTCATCCTGATCGCGGCGACAACCACAGCCATGAAGAGCACCGCCATCACAACTGCCACTTGCCCCTTGAGGCCGATTGTATTCGCCCAACCGGCCCAAGCGCCTGCGGCCTGAGAAATCTCTACGCCCGCCAACGGCATCGCGGAGGCGATCTGCGGCAACACGAGGGCCAGTACGCCAATGACGAAGACGACCAACGGCAGGGCGAGGGCGGGGAGGGTTTCTTCGCTCTTGATTCTTGACTCGTGACTGATTGATTGATCAACAAAATTCTTTTCAGCGAAAGGACGAATCAAATGACGCCACTGCTGGCCATTAAAATGATGCCATCCTTCTTCGTCATACCAGGCTTTTTCATCGTCAAATTCTCCGGTGAATTCTTGCCATCCAGCCCTCTCCCAAACTTCCTTCTGATAATCTTCTTTGCGAACACTCATAAGCTCAATAAACTCTTCTCTTGCCCCCGGCCTGAAGACAAGTTGCGGCGCATGATGGAAATCGAAATCGGAGGGATTCACGCCTCCCTCATCATAGGGATGCGTGTGGCCTCTCATCACAATTTCTTCATCGGACTCTAATAAGCGCTTTATCATCTCCTCAGCATCTGCATCATGGAAAAATTCACCATAGCCATAGGGACCCATTCCAATCTCTGTCCCCTCTCCTAAAATATCAAATATGACTCTGAGTCCTCCCGACTTATGGCGTACCAGATAGAATTCCCATTCGCGCTTATTTCTGCCCTGTTCTTGTAACCAACGCTGAATTTGTTCTTTAGGCCCGTCTATTCCGGCTAATATCTGGTTCGCTTCTCGTACCATTGCCTCGTTAGCATCCAATTTTTCTTTTTGCTTCGCCTCACGCTGGATTCTCATCTGTTCAATATCTTCCAGTGAAATCTTAATCACAAACCTAGGCTTACTTTCTTCCCCTGAAGGCTCTTCTTCCGACTTATTGCTACTTATGTGCGCCAATCCGATGATGAGCGCAAGACCGAGGAGGGCAATCAGCTCGTAGGTCGTAGCTGATAGCTGAGTGCTAAGGGCCAAGAGCGTAGAGCCAAGGGCCTCAATGCCAAAGGCGGAACCGATCTGCGGCAGGGCCAAGATAATCACGCTGATGAGCAGAAGCGTGAGCAACCCGAGGGCGGGGAGGGATTCGTCGTTCGTGATTGGTGATTGGTGATTCGTAACTGCTTGATCAGCAGTAAGTGAAGCCTCCAATCTGGCCGATCGGCCAGAGTTCCCAAAACCATTCACCCAGCCTAAATTCCCCTTGACAAATGAAATCACCGCCAGTATTCTTGTACCATCCTCAGAAAGGAAAGAAACCCTATGCTCGATGACATGAGACAAGCCATACAGGACATGGTTCTCCCCGAATTCCGCACGCTGCAGACGACGGTCCAGGTGGAATTCCGAAGACTCGATGAGAAGATTGATGGTCTTAATGATAAGATCAACAGCTTTCGCGAAGAGTTCCGCTCGGAAATCAGGCGGTTGGATAGCCGGATAGACGCCCTCAATGATCGCGTCGATTCTCTGGAAAAGTCGCTGAATGACCGCATCGATTCTCTCGAAAAACAGATGATTGCTTGGAAAGATGAATTCAAGGGGGCTATCGATGTTCATGAACGCATAGCCGCCTTGGAGGCTAAAATATCTCATTGATCCTTTAATAAAGGAAAGATGGCTTTCTTGGAAAAGTATTCCTTCGGCAAACACGCTTTGAGAAAGCATCCTTTGAGAAAACATCCTCTGGCTCTCAAAGTTATGAAGCAACTGCGAGAACGCCTCGCCAGTGATCCCACCATGGATTTCAAAAGCATCCTCTCGGAGATGGAAAGAATTGAATACAGGCTCACGCTGGAAGAGCGCATCGCTGCGCTCGAGGCCAAGCTTTCGCATTAAGTCCTTAGACCCCCGCCCCGCCCCACGCAGCAGACCATACACCCTACGCCCTACGCCATAAGCCATAAGCCCTAAGCCATAAGCCAATATAACCCCCAGCGCCATCCAGAGGACGATCTGGCCTGCCACCCCAACACCGGGTGTTGCGGCGGTTCCCAGCGTGATAGCTTCGAGGTTCTGCGCCAGCGCCACGACGGCCGCGCCAACGACATACCCACTTAACTCCCCAACACTCACCCCCTCCACCACCGCCCCCACCCCCACCGCCTCGGCCCTGGAGAATAAGCCCAGAACGAGCAGGACGACGACCGCGAGGAGCGGCAGGAAGAAGGCATGGAGATCGACCCTGCGATCGATCACCTCTGTGATCTCCTTGATCACCCTCGGATCGGTCAGCACCTCGGTATGGCCCTTTCCATGAAGGGCATCAAGCATCCGGTTAAAAGGCGGCTCTTGGTTTCGAAGGGCTTTGATGACAAATCTCTGATATCGGGCTTTAAATTCCGGCGAAGAGCCCGCCTGCGGGGCGTTGGAATCCTCGGTCATGGCAACGACCTGCACGAAGGCCACCCTCGCAACAAACGTCTCATAATTTTCAACCAGCCGCCGGGTGAGCGCTCCTTTAGGACTCACGCCATCCCAGACATTGGAATAATCTCGGTGGAATATACCCGCGGTGAGCTTCATCGCACGGCGTAAGAAAGGCCGATCCACCATCTCACCATACCGGGAACCGAAGAATATCGGAGCAAGCAGAATGACACCGGTATGCTTGAAGAGCTTTTCATCTTTGACATCCAGGCTGAGGACCGCCTGGATCAAAAGGCTCGTCCCGTACGAATGGGCCACGATCGTCACCGGCTGGCCGGCTTGGGCCGTACTTAAAACCATTTTCTTGAATTCCTGCACGAGCAGGCCGGCGTTATCCTCTAATTTATTGAAGTAGTCGTAATCGAAGACAACCAGATTGTATTGATCCTTATAATGACGGATGAAGGCG
>CAZUJQ010000193.1:0-2380 GCA_964620805.1 uncultured Planctomycetales bacterium
TGCGCCATCCTTCCCCTCCTCCCAGTATTTCTATCTACTAGAAATACTAGCATATCTCTTCACAGCCGTCAAGCCCTTGGGGGCCAGAGGTGGGCAGGAAATGGGTCCACATACGGATAACCTTGATAATTTTGATCTTCTTTAAAACCTGATACACCAAACGGTGCTGGATATTAATCCGCCTGGAGTAAGCACCCTCAAAATCACCTACCAATTTTTCATAAGGCGGTGGCGTCTGAAAGGGATTATTCTCAATAATACGAAGGATTTCTTGGGCTTTTTCCTTAAGGCCACAGTGGGCTATCTTCTTTGCATCTTTTTGGGCTTGTGTCGTAAAAACGATCCGCCAGGCCATGGGATGTTACCAATCAAGATGGGAAGCACACTCTTTGACAGGAGTTTTTAAACCCTTGCGAATAGATTCGCGCATGTCCGGAATAGAGAGCAAATACAAAGTTTCCTGAATAGCACGCCAATCCTCTTCGGAAACAAGAATGGCGTTGTTTCTTTTGCCCGTAATTTGGATGGGTTCGTGGGAACTTGTGGTCTGGTCAACCAACTTGTAGAGTTGCGCTCTTGCCTGACTTGCGGTTAAGGTCGTCATTTTTTACCCTCCTTATATAAATCTCGAGCTGAAATCACTCGAATGGCGTGTTTCCTGATCGTGAATACGATAAAAAGCAGTCTATGCTGCTTGGTTGCGCCAATGATGAGATATCGCTCTTCTCCGCGAGCCTGGGACACTACGGGCAAAAGCCGCTTATGCGGATCAGAAAACACCTCCTCACACTCTGCATTGGTGACATGATGCTTTTTTATTCTTTTTTTTCGCCCGT
Source organism: uncultured Planctomycetales bacterium (assembly GCA_964620805.1). Classification (GTDB taxonomy): domain Bacteria; phylum Omnitrophota; class Gorgyraeia; order Zapsychrales; family JAHFFX01; genus CAZUJQ01. The sequence continues at coordinate 837 of CAZUJQ010000193.1, forward strand.
CCCCTGTTCTTTTTCTAACGCGATTTGTATGTTTCTTCCCTTCGCCGTCTTAATGCCAAAATCCATACAATTTTCTTCTCATCGTCCACATCGTAAAGAACCCTATAATCTCCGATTCGAATTCGATAATGGGCAGTATATTCATAAAATCCAATGGGCGGAGTAGTTGTTTAAATGGTTTTGTACCAAAAGGGCGAGGGTTATCTGCCAATTTTTCTATGGCTTGTCGGATATTTTCCCGTATATTGATCTGAGAAATTTTAAGGAGGGATTTTTCAAATGCCTTTTTAAGGGAGACGCTCGGAAAGCCATATTGATATTTCATTGGTTGGCTTCTCGCATCTTCTTAAATAGAGGAGCCGCTGGGATAACCTTGGCTCCCCTTTTAATCGCGTGTCTGCCTTCCTGAACCAGTGCAATGATTTTGGGATCAGAAATCTCTTCGAGAATGTCTACTAATTCTAAGACATCAAAATAGGGGATATTAACACTAATGGGGATTCCCCTCTCCGTTATAACCAAAGTTTCTTTGAGGTACTCCCTCGTCAGATGCTCTTTTAAGTCTCTGATCTCAATATGATTGGCTTTTAATAAATCGGCCGCTATGCTCATGATTTTTTACTCTCCTTTGATTGTGAACTCAAATGAATCTACATTAAATATAGCATAGAGAGCGAATTCTTACCAACAAGATAAGCCTCGCTGCGTTCGGCACTATCTTGTCCATAGGGGCTATCGCCCCTCTGGCGCTCCAGAATGCTCCTCTTCGTCGCATTCTTCCGCTGTCACCCCTTGGGGGATTGCCCACAATCCCCCCAAACCCCCTGTGGTTGTATCGGAATTTCATCTTTGAAATTCCGATACAAGTACGTGTCCCCGGAACAAATATTTCTGAAAGAACCTCTGTGTGGGGGCCCGCCCCTATGATCGTCCCATTCACCTGCCAGCCTGTCCCCTTTTAGGTGTTCTTTTAGGTAACTATCACCTTTTCCTTTACGGAATCCCTCAGGAAAATTGCCTGTTCCCATTCGGGGTGTCCCCTTTTTTCTTTTTCTTCTTATCGATGGGAGAAAGCGGAGGGGGGCGGGCTGACGCGTTTGAGGACGAGACCCCACTCTTTAAGAAGGGCATCGGCCTCCCGCCGTGTTCTCTCAACACGCCCTGAGACTGTAAGCCCTGTTTCTTCCTGGGCAATTTGCTCCCGTATCCGATGGAGTTCCTGAAGCGTTTTAGGAATAGAGCCAGTCATTGAGTAATCACCTCCTCAGGTGACACAATCTCAATTTCACGATAACCAAGCATCTTGTTCATCCCGTTGACCCCCAGCCGTGTTTTCAATTTCACCATGTGCTCAAAATTCCAACTCACCACCACATCGAAATCATGCACGACTGCAACAGACAGATGAAGGGCATCGTTACGGTATTGGGCCAGGATGAAACTATTTAACCAAGGCTTGAGGAAAATTGGGGCTGTCAGGATTGACAACAACTTTTTTATGGGCTGGGGATACAATTAAGTCCATATCTTCCATAGGCACAGCG
>CAZUJQ010000193.1:2390-3038 GCA_964620805.1 uncultured Planctomycetales bacterium
CACCCAAAACTAGGGCGCCTACAAAACAACTTCGATTTTCAAATCGCACCAAAACCGGGCCTACATAAGGGACTAATTGCTTTTTACCGTCGGCCGTTGTCACTTCCCTTTTTTCAAGCTCAGCAAAACTCATTTGAACACAAATATGCGCAGGAATACAAAGCATTAAAGCTCCCGTATCCACGAGAGCTTCTTTCTGTATTTTTCCCATCCGCGGCTTTCTTGGATTTCCAATTTCAATTTTGGTTCTTACATAACCCATATCGTTTCTCCTGACAAATAATGAGTGTCCCCCAAATGGTGACTTCACCTTTGCTTCTAATTGCACGTCACCGACAACTGCATACCAAAACCAACGCCGTGCTTAGGGGACGAGGTGTCAAGAATTATCGGAGGCCCCCCCAAAGGGAGTCGATTGCGTCCCCGGAATTCCTGTGTATGTACTGATTTATACATTAGATTCTTTCAGAATCTAAGCGTAGGGGCCCGCCCCTATGATCGTCCCCTTCACCCGCCAGCCGGTCCCCATTTGGGGACTGTCCCTTTCTTTTTTCTCTTTTTCCTTTTTTCTTTTTCCTTTCGGGAGGCAAATAGAAAAACAGGCGCTGTTCCTATCTTTTTACTTAAGCCTCTTTTAAACTGCCTATA
>CAZUJQ010000194.1:0-2999 GCA_964620805.1 uncultured Planctomycetales bacterium
TACCCTCCCGCGAACCAAAACGCAGTCGCCGACGCAGCAGGGACCCAGGGATGTGGCGACCCGGGCAGGATACTTTCGAGAAGATTGATTACACCGCTCAGCCAATTCCTGGAGGGCTTCATTCCATATTTCGGCGTTCGGGGCACCGGAGAAAGGCCTGCCGAAGAGTCCCACGTCAAGCCTTCCGATGCCTTTCTTTTTGTCCGTGAAGTGGCAGACGATGTAACAAACAAAGCGGGGAAGAATCGCTTTAATCCGCTCCGGATGATCCCGGTTGAGCTGATATAAGTCGTCGAAGAGTTCCAAGGTCTGAATTTGATCGTGAGCGGCCCCGGCTTGAGCTTTTTCGGCACGGATTTCCCCTTCAAGGCGTTTCTCTTCCAAAGTCAGATCTCTTTCTTCTTGTTCAAGGGTTTCTAATTTTCCCTTCAAGGTGCGCAGTTTGGCGACGCCGTCCCTTGCTAAAATATCCGCTAAATTGGAGAGTTTGGTTCTCACCTCTTTCAAGCTCTCCCCGATCCGCTCAATATCGGCAGTCAAAGCGCCGATCCGCGACGAGGTTGCTTTATTAGCACGGCTTACGACCTTCCCAATCACTGAAGGTTCGAGGCGGAGTTTCCGCAAGAATTCAATCACAGCGTTATCAATCGTCTCCGCCGGAAGGTAAACCTCTTCGCAATCAATCCCCTCGGTTTTCTCAGCCTTGGAACAAACGTAATAAGGGTAATATCTGCCGAGACGGCCGGTCCCAGACCTCGGGAACATGGCGGATTGACAGTAGTGGCACTTGAGAAGGCCCTGCAGAAGATAGACATATTTTGTGCTCAAGCGCTGGGGGCTGTGGTTAGTCCGGCGGTTGCCTTTCATGATGATTTCAATCTTTTCTTGAGTCGCCGGAGAGCGAAGAGCAGGCCAATTCCCATCGAGGATTTTGCCGTCATATTCCTGACGTCCCGTGTAGCGGATATTCCGAAGGATCCGAGAGATTTGAGGCTTGGAATAGGTCTTATTGCGCGAGGTCTTGTAGCCTCTTTTATGAAGCTCCTGAACCACTTTGTCTACGCTTTGAAAGGAAAGATACAGTTGATCGATCAACGCAATATGCTTTTTATAGACAGGATCCGGGATCAGAGTGCTTTTTCCGTCGTTTCTTACCGCCCGATAGCCGATTGGAGGCCCTCCCAGGGGCCGGCCTTGTAAGGCGTGCCTCCGGGCTGTCTCAATGCTGTATTGGGCAATCCGTTCGGCCTGCCATTGGGCCACGCTCGCGTGATTGCGCATAATCATCTGGCCGTCAGGGGTCGAGGTGTCGATATCAAGATCAAGGCAGACAAGGGCAACCTGATTTTCATTAAGCTCGGCTGAGATATCAATGTAATCTTTGACATTCCTTGCGATCCGGTCGAGTTTCGTAACGATCACGACATCAATCAAATGAGCTCTGGCAAGCCCGAGCGCCTTCGAAAGCCCCAATCGCCCTTCGCGTTTTGTGGCCGACCGCCCCCGTTTGCCCCCGGATTTATCCTCATTCTCCACATAAAGCTCGACCAGCTTCCACTCCTGAGATGGGTTCATGGTGGATTTGGCTTGAACCCAGTTCGTGATAGTCTCCCGTTGTTGCTCAAGTGACTCGCCGTGTCTTGCCTGCTTGTCTGTGGAGACACGGACGATTCCATAGACACGGACGGTCTTCAGATTCTTGAAGTGATGAATGGTCGTGATGTTATTCCACGTTCGGGATCGGCTGGCCATGGGTTTCATCCATAATGTTCTTTTGGGATACATGATATCATTTTTCATGGTACTTGCAATGAGAATTTTCAGGGTGCGGGGCCTCGACCGTTTTCGATTCTTTCCCATCCCGCCGCGCCTTCTCCAAACAGGCCTCCGCCCATAGAAGCCCCAGGATATCGATCAAATCCTCAAGCCGGTCTTTTTCGCTCATTTGGGCGTACGGGTTGGTGGGATTCTTGACTAAATCAGGGTAGGTTTCGAGCGGGACGATCTGAACTTCAAAATGGAAGGGCTTTGAATTTACCCGCACACTCCGCACCTCCTTAGCAATTCAAGGTGTTTATCGCCAATTTTGTGTGTATTATACAATATTTTGTTCAAAAACTCAACTAATATTTGACATTTTTCACGTATTGGGTAGAATATTGACGTCATTTGTCACATACCCTATGAATTACCCTATGAATGTCCCTATGAAATCATAGGGTCGTCATAGGGTAGAGAGGAAGGGTGGAAGATGAAAAAGACCAAACGAGCGAAGAAAACTTTGCCGGAATTTCCTTGCCAGCTGAGGGAGTTCCGGAAGGCCCAAGGGAAATCGACTGCGGACCTGGCCCGCGAAGCCGGGGTCCGCCAAGACCAAATCCTTTACATCGAATTAAAAAGAGGCGAAGGAGCGCCTTCGACCCACATCAAGCTCGCGAGAGCCCTTGAGGTCTCGCTGGATGAATATTTCGGCTTTCCCACGCTTGAGCCTGTTTCAGTCAAGGGACCGGAGGTAATCAAATCGGATCCGGCCGTGACCATAGAAGAGCTTCCTCCACTGCGGCGCTCGGAGCTTCGCGTCAAGAGAATCCACGTTGCTCCGAATAAGACCTTTGATCTGACACGCTACCTTAATCCCCGGAAACCTGCTTTTTTCTACGTCAATCAGGCCCAAGGCAAACTCTGGATCAACCGCGAGGAACATCCTCTCCTGGTGGGGAATTCTCTCGGCCTTTCGTTTCCCGCAAAAGTGAAGATAGAAAATATAACGCCCGTCTCGCTTGTTCTTCTTGTGATTCAACCTTAAGCGTTGTGCCGATGAGGCGGGTAAAGAGCAAAAGCTTCTTTCGTGGCTTTGAGACATTGCCGAGGCAGTAGGAGCCTTGGGGATTGGTGACTTCGCAGTAACAGTTGCCCGCTTTGATCTGGGCCTTGATTTGCTCGTCCGCGTCCTTTACCTAGGTAAAAACCTTTCTTAAATCTGACGGAGCTTTACAATG
>CAZUJQ010000195.1:0-2994 GCA_964620805.1 uncultured Planctomycetales bacterium
AGATAATCGGCTTCCAGGTTAGTGCGCCCGGCGCTCCAGCGGGCTGCCGCCGCGGGGATGGCCGTGATCTTATTTGTTTCGCGTATCTTTTCCCCATAGGCTCCTAAAATATATTTCGGTTTTATGCCCAACGCTATCATTCCGGCCACAGCCACCTGCAAAGCTACATGGTCTTCGCTTTGATGCGGCATATTAACCGGGAAGCTGGCCAGACCAAACAGATGGCCCGTCAGGCCGCCGGTCGCCCGGGTTTCGCCAGCCAAAGGCATGACTGGGAATGACGGGTAAGCCAGGGCATCCAAGGCCTCGCCAAAGATCACCCGCATGGAGCTTCCCCAGCCATTGCCCCACAGGAAGGGATAGCCTTCAAAGACCGACAAAGATCCCTGTTCAACAAAATGCGAATGCTGGGCAACAGGATTATCCAACCAGGTTGTATCGCGGTTGGTGATCATAATCGCAATATCATCCCTGTCGACCATCTTACGATAATCCCTGGCCCGGGCCGGCAGATCCAGGTGATCGGTGCTGCGATCTTCAATGTGCAGATATCGGATACGTTCTTTGATGTCATGGAATTCAATCGAATTTAGTCCGGCCGATTTCTGCCCTATACCGCTCCAGTCAAAATCAATGAAAGTCTGAACCCCTGAAACCGCCTCAATCAGATGAGCCAATTTGGTTTTCTGCATTAGTTCGTAATTCAGGTTAACTGGTCCTTGGCTTAATACTCGTCCTGGAGAATCCGTTAAATCTTTTTGCCTCCTATATTTATTATTTGTAATCGCAAAATAAAAGATATCCTGCAGGCCCTGCTGTCTTATCTTCATGGCCTTCTCCAGCAGGTTGGGGCCGGTATTAAACGTATAAGCCGGCAGTTTGCTGGCGGTCATATAACGCTTGAGTTCAAAGGCAATTTCAACCAACAGGGCCTCCCGGGGATCCTCAATGTGGATCGTGAAATGATTAAGCAAATTTGAAGGATGATTTTCTAATTGGGGATTATTCAACTGCAAGCTCGGCAGGAACACAGTCACCCCGGAGTCGATTTCGGCCCCATGGAAGGCATTAAAGATGGTTTCAATTTGGTCGGTTGTCAGCTTACCGCTAAACTCATTCGGGAAGGCCCGTTTCAGTTGATCATAGAGAAGCCCCGGTGCATAAAACCGGTGCTGATCAAGTTTCGTAAAATCATCCATCACCTCACGGGTGGCTCTTTGAATAGCCGCATCCTTGAAGAGACTTTCTTGTTCATAGTACTTTAAGGCGATCGAGGTCATGTTCTCCCCAATAATCGTCTGCAAAAGATGCAGCCCTGGCTCTTTCTTCCGGCCTAAACGCAAACGCCCGACGTCCTTGGCGCCAATACGCAGAATAACGCTCCCTCGGGCCAGACGCGGCAGGACACCTCCAGCCTGACGGATAAATCCAGGATGCATCCTTTCCAAAATAGTCAGTGTCAAAGTTAAAACAAGACCAAATCCAAATAAAGATAGCACGTATGTCGTTACATACGCCGTCCAGCTTATGCCTAAATGACTAAGGAAGACAAATACATTAACCGCCCAAACCCATTCGACATAGGCCGCCACTATCAAGCTCAAGATGACCGGAGCCGCCATCAAAACCGCAAAGCCAATCGCCAAGCCCCCCGGAATGCCGGCCCCCAGCACTAATCGATAGAACCAATTGTCCAGCCGGTTGTAATTTCTCACTATGACATCAGCCATGGCTCTACGTGTCTTGCTTACGATAGAAAAGATAACTGTTGTAAACATAAAGATAGAGAAATAGGCTAAATACTGACTGAGCATGATAAAGATCGTCATCCCCGAGGCCAGCCTAAACCAATCGCCTACCAAATATTTACCGCTAAACCAGGCGAAAATACTGTCTTCATACCCCAATAGCGCGGACAACAGCAAGAATAAGCCCGTATAGATCCAGAACATCAAATGGCTTCCGAACCGGCCCCAGAAAGCGGAGGGCCGCAGATCGAAATAAAGGCTTAAACCGATAACCGAGTGCGGCTCTACTTTGACCGAACTTTTGATGGGATATTTAAGAAGCGTCCACAGGGCCTCCCGTTTCGTCATGGTCTGGCGGATGCCGAAGGATTCCTTGAAGGCCATCCAGCGTACAGAAAGCTCAGAGTACCCCTTACGTCTAGCAATAAGTCCGGAATGCGCTATGACTCCCAAGATACCAAAAATAGTCCTCAAAATCGTCGTCAGGATCCAGCTCAGACGCGGTGTCAGGAGAGTAAAGCTCTCTAAAGCAAAGACAACACCGATGACTCCCTTCAAAGCCGCTGAGAGAAAATAAGCGCCCGGCACATAGACTAACAGAAGAACGGCCAGCCCCCCAAATAACGCCGCCAATGTCAGGCTTAAGAGCCGGGAAGGCAGCCGGTTAAATAACAGATGCAATATCTCGGTAACCGTATTGCCGATCCGCTGACCTTGTTCGGCGGCATCTAAACTCTCGGCACTCCGGGTTATCCCGAACCTAAGGGTAAAGTCCTCCGGCAGCAGAGAGCGAATCATCAGGATCACCCCCAGCACCACGGCTCCGGCAACGAATGCGTATAGCATCACCACCAAGCCGAGACCGAAGATCATGATTCGAGTCATCAACTTCATCTGTTGCGTTCTTAAGGGCAGAACCAATTCAAACAAAGCGCCGATAATAAAAATCCATCCAACGATTCTTAGCGCTAAAATGACTAGTCCAGACAGCACAAACGGCATTTGGACGCTGGCCATCGCCTGCATCAAGGTCAGGCCGATGACAAACATGACGCCGCGGTTAATGATGTTCATATACCGCTTGGTGGCCTGACGGGTGACCTCAAGGGTAACCGTCACCACAAGTAAGACAATAACCAACCCGATAAAGACCTGGATTAAAATAAGCCGCATCCCCATCCCCAGCCAAGCGAAAACCATGGTTAAAATGATTCCCAGGATCGTGTCACTCATGAGAATATTGATA
>CAZUJQ010000196.1:0-2958 GCA_964620805.1 uncultured Planctomycetales bacterium
TCATCAGGCGTTCAAGCTGAAGGCGGATTTTACCCAGGAAGGATCCGGTTTCTTGCTGTTTTGAAAGCACGGCCCGGAAGGCTTCGCCGTTTCTCACGTAAGCTTCGATGTCTTCAATCCCGTAAGCTTCCGCATCTTGCGCCTCAGCCAAAAAGAGTTCCGGCCCTTTCACCAGCGCTTTCTTCGCAAGCTCGTCCAAAACCTCCATTGTCAGATCCCGTTGCCCCGGGAAAAGCCGTAAGAGTTCCGGATGAAGCTTGAAAGCGCTGCCTTCCAAAAGCAGAAGTTTGATTCCGTACCAATCTTTTAAATGATGAAGAATGGCCTGGATTTTTTTCTGCGCCTCGTAATTTCCGTGTGCCGTCTGGATGTGGACGATCAAAGGCCCCTGGCCGGAGATCAATTTCTCGATCGTTCCCAGTTCAGGAGGAATTTCCAGTTGGAGCGGAGCGAGGACTTTGACTTCCGAAGCTGAGGCGGGCAGATAGACCGCCGCCCTTGAAGACGGGGCGACTGTGAGGTTCGCGGCAAAAAAGATTGCCGTGATTAAAGAGAAACTACGCTTATGGGTGTGTACGATCTTCATATTTTGGGACAAAATACTTTTCCGCGGGGCATAAACTATCTGCTTATCCACCAACGAATTACCAAGTTTTATAAACTATACACGAAGGGTAGCTTCCTTGCAAATTGAAGGGCAGTAGCAAGAAACAATAGCGATCAATCAATAGCAGGGATTGTAAAAGTTTATCAGGGATAGCCAACGGGGTGAACTGTGATGAGAAAATGTTCTTTCTGTGGGCGATTTTTTCGCCCGGATGTCCGTGTCGGCGAGCGGCAAAAAAGCTGCCATCAAGCAGCCTGTAAGAAAAAACGGAAGAAGGCAAGTCAGAGGAATTGGATCAATGCAAATCCTGAATATTTCCATGGTCGGTATCCGGAGATTCGTCTCTGGAGGGAGAAACACCCTGGATATCAGAGGGCGTGGAGGATCAAGCGTCGTGAGATACAAGACAAGATGCGATCCCTAAGCTCAATAACGACATTACGTATCGTGGTGCCAGCCAAACTCCTCAAAGGTGAGATACAAGACGAGATCCGCCTGGTACGCCAATGCGGGTGCGGCTTCTGGCTCACCGGAGAAGGGCGCAAGATACAGGACGCGATGGCCATTTGACCTTTTCTTCTGTAGTGTATCGCATCCCTTGCTCGGCATAATCCGTGGCATTCTCATCCTTTGTATTGAAACAAAAAAGACGAGAGGCATGGTAAAAAAACTTTTCCCAAAAGCTCGCGCATTGCAACGAATCTATGAAGGACCCTTAGGTCCCTACATGGATATGTTTGTTACCCACCTCCACGAAAATGGGTTCGCACGCCCTTCGATCCGCGACCGAATCGGAATAATTGCCAGGCTGAGCAGATGGCTTGAGCAGAGCAAACTCGGGATCGTAAATCTCAATGAAAAAAGAGTCGATGAATTTATTCTTGGCCGGAAGCGCTCCGGCCGCCTCTATCACGGCGAGAGGCCAACGCTTTACCGATTGCTTGGACAGTTGCGCTTCATCGGAGCCGTAAGAGGCCCGGAACCAAAGATAATCACGGAGGGGCCACTTCCTCAGATCGAGCGCGCATTCCAAAAATACCTGGAAAAGGACCGCGGCCTTGGAAGAAAAACGATCGTAAGATATCTCCCCTTTGTCCATCGGTTTCTATCCGAATGTTTTCGTCAAATCCCAGTGGACCTTTCCAAGTTACGCCCAAACGATATCACGGGCTTTGTCTTGCGCCACGCCCGCGACCATAGCCCCCAAAACGCAAAGCAGATGGTTGCTGCTCTTCGAGGTTTCCTGCGCTCTCTTAGGATGCATGGCGAGATATCCACGGAACTGGCGTCCTGCGTACCTCCGGTGGCAGACGGACGGTTGGCAGGGGTGCCTAAATACCTTGAGCAGGAGCAAATCAAAAGAATTTTGGCGGCCTGCGATCGCCGTACGCCGTGTGGGAGGCGAGACTATGCGATTTTACTCTTGCTCGCAAGGCTTGGCTTGCGGGCAGGTGAAGTGACGGTTCTTGCACTGGAAGATATCGATTGGAAAGCGGGCGAACTGACAATACGCGGGAAAGGTGCCCGTGAAAGTCGGCTGCCACTTCCCAATGATGTTGGTGAGGCGCTTGTCGCCTACCTGAAAAAAGGACGGCCGCGATGCACCTCGAGGCGGCTCTTTATCCGGTCTTATGCGCCCTTCACCGGACTTACCAATCAACTGGCTGTCAGCGCAATCGTACGAAGAGCCTTCTTACGGGCGGGAATTCAGAACCCTCATAAAGGAGCCCATGTCTTGCGTCATAGCCTCGCAACCCAGATGCTAAAAAAAGGGGCTTCTCTCCGGGAGATCGGCGCGATTCTCCGGCATCAGGATCCGGACACAACAGCCATTTACGCCAAGGTTGACTTAACCTCATTGCGGGAGGTTGCACGGCCATGGCCGGGAAGTCAATCATGAGCGAGATCAGAAAAGCCGTGGACGAGTATTTGTCCCTGAGGCGTTCGTTGGGTTTCAAGTTTCTTGAGCACGAGTATATGCTTCATGACTTTGTATCGTACCTTGAAAAACGAGGATTGCGCTACATTACAATCCGGGCAGCTCTGGATTGGGCGAAACTGCCGGCAAAGGCCCACCCGGGACATTGGGCGAATCGCCTCGCTAAATTGCGGGGTTTCGCAAGATACTGGAGCGCCACAGAACCCCACACTGAGATTCCACCTCTCGGCTTAATAGCTTGTCGCTATGAACGAAGGGTTCCTTACATTTACACGGAGGATCAAATTGCTCAACTGGTGAGGGGTGCAAGACGTCTCCGGTCCAAGACAGGAATGCGCCCATGGACCTATTCCACCTTATGCATTGCTCCAGTTTAAGCGGCCAGTTGATAGTGCATGAGTGATTCCTCTGG
>CAZUJQ010000197.1:0-2896 GCA_964620805.1 uncultured Planctomycetales bacterium
CTGGCTACCAGTCCTTCCGCTGTTTCAGCCGCGATCCTGGTTTGGTCGGCAAGAGTAAGGAGATAGCCCAGTATTTTAAGTTGAGGGTTCGTTGCTCGCTGGATTTCTTCCACTTCTGCAAGAAGCTCCTTGATTCCCATCATTGCGAACACGCCGCAATCGACGGGCACTATGAGAAAGTCGGCTGCGTTCATTGCCGAATTCATAAGCGGCCCGAAAGTTGGAGGGGTGTCGAGCAATATGACGGAATATTGACTCCGGAGGGGCTCCAATCGTCGTGCGAGCCGCATTTCACTATTTGTGATCCCGACCATGGCACGCTCCACGCGTGAAAGGGCCGGGGTTGCGGGAATAAGGCTCAGTCCCGGTCCCTCGTAAATAGCCGACTCCAGCGGAATCTCCCGATCGAGGATTAAATCGCCGATCGTTTTTCCAACGGATTCCAGGCCAATGCCCAACCCCTGCGTCGCATTTCCCTGCGGATCAAGATCCACTACGAGTGTTTTATACCCATTTAGGGCAAGGGCTTGAGATAGGTTGATCGCTGTTGTTGTTTTTCCAACGCCGCCTTTTTGATTGGCAACTGCAATGATGTAACTAGACATGTCATGATCCTCCATGTTGACTTGAGCCACAACCCCGCCAACAATGGAGGAATCGAAGCCCAAGGCCGCTTCGCAGCGGGCTAGGTTTTGAAAGAGTCAGCATCTTGGCCGATAAACCGAAGCTGCTGACATCAAGTTTGCGGGGCTTGAAAGTTAGCGCTTTCGAGTCCCGCTTCTTTTTTCGCTTACCCTTCGTTTCCTCGATTTGAGTAACTCCAAGTGAGCAATTGGGAAAGAGCACGAATTGCAGCTCTCACCTTGGAAACAATGTTGCCAAAACAAAAAATGTGAGTCAATAGTATTTTGGAAACAATGTTGCCGTTGCCAAAAAAGCCGGTGTTGATTAGACTGCGATGGATGCCTAGACAAAGTCCATCGCAAGCCTCCAAAATGAGAGAGGCGGAGCGTCTGACCAAACTTCGAACGGCTCTTGGGATGACCCAAAGGGAATTGGCGAAGGAATTCATGGTAACTCATGCCTCAATCGGAATGTGGGAGCGAGGGGATCGAACGATTCCGGGCTCGGTACTCAAGTTAATCGAGATTTACGAAAAGAAATCCGCCAAGAGGGAGCGAGCAAATTCCTAATAGTGATGATGCACAAGAATTTACATGGAGACAAACTACTATCGGAGCTTTTGAAAAAAGGCCGAGAGAGTGAGTGGGTTGAATTTAAACTGAATGACTGCAATCGCGAAGAGATTGGTGAATATTGCTCCGCCCTGTCGAATTCAGCTTCGCTGCACGACAAAACCCATGGCTATCTGATTTTCGGAGTGAGCGATCCCGCTCTCAAAGTTTTAGGCACTACCTTCAAGCCCTCACAGGCGAAAGTCGGTAACGAAGAACTGGAGAACTGGATTGCGACGCAACTCGATCCGCGAATCGACTTTCTGTTTATTGAGTTTGAATACGAAAATAAACCGGTCGTTATTTTAAGGATCGATGCCGCTAGGGCGCGGCCCGTTGCCTTTCGAGGGAAGGAATTTATTCGGGTTGGCACCTATAAAAAGCCTCTGAAGGATCATCCAGAAAAAGAGCGCAAGCTGTGGGAGAAAATATCCGCCACGAGTTTCGAGTCAAGAGTTGCAAAGGAATTGCTGGACAGTGACGAGGTTTTACGTCTTCTCGATTATCCAAAGTATTTTGAGCTTACCGGGCAAAATTTACCAAGCAATAAGGATGGAATCATCAGGAAGCTCTCAGAAGAGAGTCTCATCGGACACGCCCCTGATGGTTCCTACTTCATTTCAAATCTTGGAGCCATCTTATTCGCTAAGAGTCTTAAGGATTTTTCAAGTCTTCAAAGAAAAGCAGTTCGGGTAATTGTCTATAAGGGAAAGGACCGACTCCACGCTCTTAAGGAACAAGAAGGGGACCAGGGATATGCTTCGGGTTTTTCAGCTTTGGTGTCCTACGTAAACGATCAACTTCCGTCTAATGAGGAAATCGGCCAAGCTTTGCGCAAAGAGGAAAAGCTTTATCCAGAAATCGCCATTCGTGAACTTATCGCGAACATGGTCATTCATCAGGATTTTGAAATCACCGGGACCGGTCCGATGGTCGAGATTTTTGAAGATCGAATCGAGATCAGTAATCCCGGCCGTCCTCTCATAGACACTCTCCGATTCATTGACCATAATCCAAGATCCCGCAATGAGAAGCTTGCCTATTTCATGCGGCGGATCAAAGTTTGCGAGGAGCGTGGTACCGGCATTGATAAAGTGATCGGAGCCGTGGAAATGTCCCAACTTCCGGCCCCCAGTTTCATAACCGAAGAGACTTTTTTTAAGGTCATGCTGTATGCCCCGCGTTCGCTGAGACAAATGAACCGTGATGACAAGGTCCGCGCCTGTTATCAGCACTGTTGCCTAAAGCACGTATCTAATTCGGTCATGACCAATGAGACTCTCAGAAACCGCTTTCAAATCGAAGAGAAGAATTATTCCATTGCTTCGCGCATTATCGCGGACACGATCGATTCCAAGCTCATCCGCCCCTCCGACCCAAACAACAAATCCCGTAAGATGGCGAGCTACATTCCTTTTTGGGCTTAGTCACATAAGTCAACATCTTAAGTATTGGTAATTACATGGTAATATTTATGGAGGTCTTAGCTCAGTCACATGCCCGTCACATAAAGATTAGGAGGGATCTTCCCGTTGGGAAGATCTTCCCGCGCTTTTTTTCGGAGAGTTCGCTGTCGAACGCGTTTGGGATCGATGGGCACCCCTAACGTCTCAAGTTCCTTCACCGCGCACAGAGCGTCTACTCCAAACCATTTCGAATAC
>CAZUJQ010000198.1:0-2895 GCA_964620805.1 uncultured Planctomycetales bacterium
GTTCGAGCAACGTCCAATTCGGTGGACGCGCTTGCCACCAATTCGAACCATAGCAGAGGTAGACGTGTTTGTGGAGATGAGATCGGAGAAGAGATTTTTGTATCAAGAGATTGGTGGGAAGGTGGCGGAGCTGACGAAATTGGGGATGAGTCATCGAGCGATCGCGGAAGCAATTAACGTGGACCGCAACACTGTGTGGAAGGCTTTAAGATGGTCCGAGCCGGTTTAGGTTTTGGTTGCCCGACATATCATAGATTTCCAAAGCCAAGGAACTCGACCAGCGCCCTTAAAGTGTGGATCGATGAAACCGGCATCTCTAAGAAGAGAAGATAGCGATTGAACGGAGAAAAACTTAACGTGCCCTCCGTCCCATTCTACAGAGTGGTGAGCATCCCATTTGTTGAGGAGACAGATTGCAAGGTTTTTCAGGTAGCCATGATATGGCGTACTGAGAATGAGATGGCCCTCTGGTCGAAGCGCATTGAAAGCGGTTTGAAGAAATTTTCGTGGCAGCATCAGATGTTCGATCACTTCGAGAGCAATGACTATATCAGCCTTACTCTCGATTTGGGCGAGGTCGTCGTAAGCGGAAGCAACTTCGAAGCGTTTAACAGTCGGGTAATTTTTGCGAGCAATGGCAATTCCGGATTCTGAAGTATCTACCGCCGTTACTATATGTCCTAGGCCAGTCAGATAGTCTGCTGTCCATCCATTTCCACAGCCGACTTCAAGAATGTTCAGTTTTCCGCTGGGAAGAAGTTCCTGCACCCTATTTAGGATCTCCGTAACATTGGATGGGGTCGTAGTGTGACCAGCTGAGCTATATTCATATTGAAATGCTTTCTCTGGATTTTGCTTGGCCATAATTGACTTCGTCATACTTGATGATAGATACTGTCTCTCATGGCTGTCAATGAGAAAGTCGTCTATACGCTCCAAGAGATAGAGAAGAAGCTCAAAGTAGAGCAGCATCGGCTTATTCATTTTTGCGAAAAGGGTGTGATCACTCCGGACTTTGGGGATGCGACTGGCCGTGGAACGATGCGGAGATTTTCGGAACGCAATCTCTTCGAGTTCGCTTTAGCGTTGGAGCTGCGACGGTTCTCGCTGCCAGTGGCGTATATAGCACCGATAATGAAGGTCCTTAGAGCCTTTGAATCCTATGCAGCTAAGGAGATCGAGGTCTTTACCCTGCCGAGATCCTTACAGAATAAGCCCGCTGTGAAACTCAGCATTGTAATTGTCGATGGGAAGAATCTTTTTTTCATCCTCCGATACAAAGGTGAGACGAGCTACATCGGCGGTCTGGATTTGGAAGCATCGCATAGCCTGAGAGGTACCCGAGTCTCTCACGAAGATCCGACTCATTCATTTACCTCACGACTTGAAGTCGATCTCACCAAGATCGCCCAATCCATATAATAGTCAGTGGCTATTATTTCTATTGACGACCGACCTCATATGATAGACATTGGCTATCATTATGAATGATTTCGCACCAAAAGAGGCAACTGAATCTCTGGATGAACTCATTTCGGAGATAGGGAATCCGAAGCCGTCCCGGGCTCGATAATCTCATCAAGACCTGCCAGGCAAAACAGTTTCAGGGCATTTTGGTCGATGATCTCTCAAGGCTCTCTCGCAATAATCACCATCTCTTAACACTCTGTGCGCAGTTTCAGTATTGGCAGGTCGAGCTTTTTTCCGTAGCCGATGGATTGAACACGAAAGAAGAGCACTCGAAGCTTGGCATTCAGATGCGTGGGATTATCAATGAACTTTATCTCGACGATCTTCGAAAAAAAACTCACCGGGGTCAGGTTGGGCAAAAACTTCTGGGATTTGTCGTAGGAGAATCGACTTACGGGTATCGGCACCAACCTGTTGGAACGGTCAAGGTCGATAACAAGGGGAGATCCCGAGCCGAGGGATACAAGGCCGTCATTGAGCCGGAGGAAGCGGCGATAGTCCTAAGGATTTATCAGGCGTTTGGCAGTGGCAAGTCGATAACGGCTCTCGTTAAGGAATTGAACGAAGAAAAAGTTCCCACGCAAAAAAGATTGAAAGGCGGCTGGAATCCTTCTTGCGTTTCCAGAATTTTAAAGAATAAGAAATACGCTGGTTATTGGGTCTGGAATAAGACAAAAAGTGTGCGAGATCCTCTCACCGGAAAAAAGAAACCGATTCCGCGTCCCCAGTCTGAGTGGATTGCGCGTCAAGAGGAACATCTCCGTCTCATTTCAGAGGAACTTTGGGGAAAAGTAGAATCCCGCTGGAAAGAGATCAATGGCACTTGGCCCTGCGGGAAACACAAGAAGGGACTTGAAGTCCAACAAAAAAGTTACGTCATAACTCATCCGCCACATCTTTTGGCCGGAGCTTTACGGTGTGGCAGTTGCGGAGCAGGTATCGTCCAAGTGAGCGGCAAAGGCTCTGGCTATTACGGATGCAATAACGCCAGAAAAAAGACTTGTACTAACGGCCTCCTCATCCCACGAAAGCGGGTCGAATCGGCGATCTTGAAAACAATTCAGGAGCAGCTCTTGGTACCGGACAAAATCCACGAGGTTTTGCAACAGGTGGAACAGGAACTCAAGAAAAGACTCTCCGGGGTTCCCGAAGAACTGAAACTCAAGAAAGCCGCATTGGAAAAAGCGGAGGACAGGATTAATAACTTCGTGCGCTTCATTTCGGAGGGAAGAGGCTCAAACGCGGTCGCAGCTGCGCTCGAAGAAGCAGAGGGCGAAGAGAAGAACCTGAAGGCTGCCATCGATGCAATGCAGGCGAGCACCAAAGATCTCTTCCAGACACCGCCGGTTGAATGGATCAAACACCGTCTAGCGAACCTGCAAGAAATTCTGGAAAAGAACACCGAGGAATCCGCACTGGTCCTGC
>CAZUJQ010000199.1:0-2871 GCA_964620805.1 uncultured Planctomycetales bacterium
GTAAGCGCCCGGGTAACCCCATCTTGATTTCAGGGCGGATGCTTTGAGATGATCAAAGTTTGACGGACCTTCTTGACATTGCCCGGTCGATCCCCGACCAAATAGAGATGCCTGGGAGAAATGATTTTTGCCCCTGTGGCAGCGGAAAAAAATTCAAGAAGTGCTGTGTTGAGCTTCCATCCGAGCGATTCATTGCTGTGCCTGTACCCCCATCTCCGCCGCGGCCTGCTTCCGCTGCCGATGTCATGATCGATCATTTTTGCGAGCATGAGCTTTTGAGGCTCAATCGCCGCATCGTGGCGCGAGTAAATGCCATTCGCCAGGCCAAGATCCACAAGGAGATGATTAAGTTTCGTATTGGAGAGCGCGTTGTTTTTGATCGTAGAGACGGAGAGCCGGTTCACGGTGTGCTCGTTCGATTAAATCGCAAAACGGTCACGGTGATTTCCGACGACGGGGGTCATTGGAATGTTTCGCCACAGGCTCTTGCCTCGACCTCCGATTACCCAACGACAAAGAAAGAGGGTATAAAACTTTTGGCGCTGCCCGAATCTATGTCATTTTAAGAGATCTTTCAGAAGGACAAGTTTCACCGCCGCCGGAAGCAATTTTTCAAAATCCTCGACGGTTTTTGCAAGAGGTAGCCTCTCCAGGATAAATCTCAAATAAGCGTATGGCTCAAGTCCATTGGCCTTTGCCGTGACGACCATGCTGTAAATATTGGAGCTAGCGATTGCCCCGTCGACAGTATCTGAAAAGAGCCAATTCTTTCTCCCGATAGCAAAAGGACGGATAATGTTTTCCACGAAACCATTGTCCATCTCATAACGCCCGTCATTCATAAAGCTGATAAGGTACTGCCATTCATCGTGAGCGTAGGAGAAAGCTCTTCCAATAGCGGTTTGTGGCGGTACCTTTGGCTTTGTTTCCAAAATCCAGTTGTGCATCTCATCCAAAATCGGCTTGGAGTGCTTCTGCCGTTCAAGATAGCGTGTTTCAAACGGAAGTTCCCGGCACTCTTCTTCAACGGCGTAGAGCCCCACGATATACTTAAGACCGTGCTTCCCAAGTCCATCTTTCTTTGAGACCTTCGCTGCTTCGAAAAATTTACGGCGAAGGTGCATGAAACACCCTCCGCGGCTCACATCCGCTCTAGAGGTCACTTCGTTGTATCCCCCATAGCCGTCGACTTGGAGATGTCCCGAAAATCCCTCAAGGAGTTTCACTGGTACCGTTCCCGATCGCGTTGGGTCATAATCAAAAAGGATTATGGGATCTTTTCCCGGTCTAGCTCTTACCCACATGTAGGAGAGACTCTCCGCTCTTTTCCCCTCTTCTTTCAGCACCTGGACCCGCGTCTCATCCATCTGGAGGTAGCTCGATGCGATAAGCTCATCATTCAAAAGATTGATTAAGGGTTGGAGGAGCGTTCCGGTTCTTATCATCCAGAAGGCAAGTGTTCCTCTAGAGATCTCGATCCCATGGCGATGGAAAATCCCTTCAATCCGATATAGCGGGAGTGCATCGGCGTATTTCCACGTAGCAATTGCCGCAAGTGACCCCGCCGTGGCAAGGCTCTTCGGAATAGCTTGCGGTGGGTTCGGCGCTATTTTCACGCAACTCTCGCATTCGCATCCGTATTTCTTTCGAATGGTTCGCTTCACCTTGAGTTGTAGGGGAATGACGTCGAGCTTCTCCGAAACCTCCTCGCCGATCTCAAACATGAGTTTCCCATCATTGGGACAAATTCTCTCCGCTTCGGATAGTTCGATAACTTGATCTTCCCGCGGAAGATCCGGTGGCAAGCGTTTGCGTTTCGGTTTCTTGCGATCGTGCGCTGGGACATGGACTACTTCTTCGGCCTCCTCATCCTTCTCTGGATTTGTAGCTGCCAATTCTTCTGCTTCATTGAAAAGGCCGAGCTGCGTCTCCGGTTTTAGCTTCTCAGAGCTCTTTCCAAAGTGTCGCCTCCGAAGGAGCCGGATTAGTTCGACGAGCTTTGTTACTTCGGCGTCTTTTGATTTCTCTAGCTCCTGAATCTTTTGAATTAGGTCGTCCTTGGAAAGTGCGCGGAGTCGTTCTACTTCAGATGAAAGTTCACTCGATGCCAAACCCACGGCAAGACTCTACAAAAACAATCACGAAACGCAAGCATATTCGACGACAGAATGCGGTTTGAGCCTCCAATACTCGTACCCCTCAAGAAGCCAGTTAAGCTCTCTCGGCCGAATCTTGATAACTTCATCGGTGAATTTCCGAGGCCACGGAAATTTGTCCTTCTCCAGTCTCTTGAACCAAACTGCATAACCCGTCTGGTCCCAATAGAGAATCTTGAGCCTCGTTCGGTTACGGTTCGTAAAAACGAATAGACTCCGAGAAAAGGGATCGAGCTTCATCTCCCCCTCGACAATCGAGCTAAGGCCATTCACCCACATCCGGAAATCCACAGGCTCTCGATGCAGGTAAATTCCATCAAAGTCCTCGGCCCTTTTCATTGCTCGACTCCTGCTGTCAGCCGCACCACCTTCGCTACCCATTCAGCCTCGGGACAACGTGTCGAACGAAACAAAATCCCTTGGGGCAATCGAATCTCAAACTCCTCATCGTTCCGGGACATCTCAACTCGAGCGAATTTTGACACTGCCCCACCGCCAACGGTCGCAAGCTTCCCCTTCCAGTAATAAAGCATGGTCGCAGATATCTTCTTCTGGCGGCAAAAATCGTAAGCGGTCAGACCACTCCGATCGAACTCTTGTACCTTCGCCCTCCATTTTTCCTGCCTGTCTTGCTCTGTCATTTGTTGCCCTCCTGAAAGGGCATTATCCGAAAATCTCATTGCTAAAAAAAGATGGGGTTACCCGGGCGCTTACG
>CAZUJQ010000200.1:0-2849 GCA_964620805.1 uncultured Planctomycetales bacterium
ACGACGTTTGAAGGCCGACGACCCGTCGAGGGAATCTGGCACGTAACAACAACCCCTCCTCCGCTACGCGGCGGAGGTTTTATTTTTCACAGACGAGATACAAATGTCAAAAACTCTTGTGGCAGCTAAAAAACGCAAACGGTCTTCAAAAAGGACACACGCCAAAAAGTTTATTCTTCGAGAATCCACTGCTACGTATGCAGTTGAGGAGAAGCCTACAACACGAGTCCTCGATATTAGCTGCGAGAGAACATGCAACTGCAAGCCTACCCACATTAACTGCCTGACGCCCAAGGAATGGATCAAAAATCAACTCGGTGTCTGGCAATTTTATTATGAGAAACGAGATATTCGAGATAAAACGCTGCATCCAGCAACATATCCGATTTCTTTAGCAAAACGGTGCATTGAGCTCTTTAGTCATAAAGGGGAACTAGTGCTAGATCCCTTTGTGGGTTCAGGAACAACTCTCGTTGCTGCGGCTGATCTGGATCGTAATGCAGTAGGATTCGATTTGCAGAAAAGTTACATTGCGCTTTGTCAGCAACGCCTGAGTCAGCAGCAGTTGTTCAACACTTCACAACAAATCCCAATCCAAGACGATGCACGAAGTATTACTCAGTATTTAACCCCGGACTCGGTTAGCTTGATATTAACCTCTCCTCCCTATGCAAATTTACTGAACCGCAAGAGACTCAACAAAAGTCGCAGGGGCAATCTCAGAGAGAACGGCCAATTTTTAAAGGTAGAACAGTACAGTCAAGATGAGAGAGATTTAGGCACGCTCGCATTGCATCGTTATGCGGAGGAAATGGCAAGAATTTTTGCGCAGTTGTTACTACTTCTCAAACCGAAGGCCCATTGCGTCATTAATGTGCCCGACATGTGGTGGGAGAATAAACGCATTACCATTCATCTTGCTGTCGTTGAAGCGCTGAGAAAAGTGGGCTATGAACTAAGGAACATCATCATTTGGGATCGTACGAATATTGTCAACCAAATCGGCATCTTCGGCTGGCCATCTAATTACATCACCATGGGTACGACCTTCGAGTATCTACTCGATTTCTGGCGCCCTCCAGCGAACGGCGTGTAAATGGACGTCTATCCTAAAGAACAATTCATCGAAAAACTCAGAGCCATTCGTTCCCGCGGCTGGATATGCAACGCCAGGCCAGGCAATGTTGGCGGCGTAGGTAACACGCTGGAAGATCTTCTCGGCATTAAAGAGAACAACCTACCCATCCCGAATGCCGCTGAATGGGAATTGAAGTGCCAGCGGGTGGGAACAACTTCACTCACCACGTTATTCCATATGGAACCCTCACCTCGGGCCTTAAAATTTGTCCCAGACGTGTTACTGCCAAAATATGGGTGGCGTCACAAGACACGCTCCGAGGAGATGAGTTTTCGCCAGACCATCAGCGGTCAATCACGCAGCGATCGCGGGTTTAAAGTGATCGTGGATTGTTCATCACGCAAAGTGCTCATCTCGTTTGACGCGAAGTCAGTGGACAAAAAGCACAGGCGGTGGCTCAAATCCGTGGAGAAGCAAGTTGGGTTAGGCGAACTTGATCCCCAACCCTATTGGGGGTTTGATGACCTGCATCATAAGGCTGGCACAAAACTGCTCAATTGTTTTTATGTAGAGGCGCGGACGAAAGTGGACGGAGGTATAGAATGTTTCCTCTATGAAAAACTCTACCTCCTCCAAGGCTTCAGCTTTGAGAAATTACTGCAAGGGATTGAGCAAGGTTACCTCTTTGTGGATTTTGACGCCAGAACACATCACAATCACGGCACAAAATTCAGGCTCAGACGGGATCAAATCCCCAGCCTCTACGCTACGCGCGTGGAGATTTAGCTCAAAGCACGATCCTCGAATCTCTGTCAAGTCAATAGAGGCAGACGTGGCTATTCCCAAATACGACGATCTTATGAATCCAACTTTACAAGCCCTGAAGGAGCTAGGCGGATCAGGGACGGTTCAAGAGATCGAAGACGCTGTTGCAAAGTTACTTAAATTGTCAGATGAAGATGCCAATGCAATACAGAGAGGGAATCGGACAAAATTAGGATACCGCTTGGCGTGGGCACGGAACTATCTCAAAAGGTTTAGGCTGCTGGAAAATTCATCATGGGGAGTTTGGGCACTAACGCCTCGTGGAGCACAGGTCGAGTCAGTCAATAAGATAGAGGTAAAAAAATTTGTAAGAGATATAGAGCGAGACACTGTACAAGATGATGACGCTGAAGCGACAGGGACGCTTGAAACCGTAATCCGTCCTTGGGAACAAATGTTAATCAAGCAACTACTGAAACTAGAACCCGCTCAATTTGAACGTTTGGCTCAGCGCTTACTTCGTGAAGCTGGGTTTATGCAGGTTGAGGTTACCGGTAGATCAGGTGATGGTGGGATTGATGGGCGAGGAGTTATTCGGATCGGTGGCCTATTAAGCTTCCATGTAATCTTCCAATGCAAACGTTATACGGGCAGCGTATCAGCTCAACAGATTCGTGATTTTCGCGGCGCAATGATAGGTCGAGCTGACAAGGGTTTGTTCATAACTACAGGAGCGTTTACAAGGGATGCGCGGCAAGAAGCGGTTCGAGATGGAGCTCCACCGATTGATCTGTTGGATGGAGAACAATTAGCACAGAAGATGAAGGAGCTTGGGCTGGGCGTTAAAAAATCGGTGCATGAAAGTGTAGATATAGATCCTGAATGGTTCGAACGTTTCAAATCGTAAGATAGTCGCTCACGGGTGTAAAAAATGAGCACAGGGTTCCGTAGGAGTAGATTACCATCAATGAACGCGTTCGCGGGCCGCGGGTGCCGCGGCGGCTCA
>CAZUJQ010000201.1:0-2842 GCA_964620805.1 uncultured Planctomycetales bacterium
GAGGAACTTCCTCTCGCCTCTCTCCTCTTGCCTCTTCCCGGCCTTTCTCCCGCGCCGAGGCGCGGAGCGAGGAAATTAAGCAATCAGCCAAAGAGCCAAATTACCCACAGGTAGTAGAAATTTATGACCCGAAAGAATATGACGTACGGCTTCTCGTGAACCGCAATCCAAGCGGGAGATTAAGACACAATCACGTTACGGGAGAGTCGACATGGGACAGGGATGACAACGTCATTAAAGTTCCCCTTGGAGGTAAAGGGACCGAAGGAACAGGCCCAATCAGTGTAAAGTGGGAAAACCTTGAAGCGCCGCTCGTTGGGCAACACCAAGACACAGATGTTTATTCTTACCACAATCTTTTTAATGTGGACTGGTTCACCGCCTACGAAGGGAGCACCGGCAAACTTCTTTATCACCGTGGAGAACCTTTCGAAACTCGCGACTATACCATGTTCGTGGTCTGGAGAGACAAGTCACGGGGCGTGACTTCCGAAGACCTCAACTTTGTTCAGATTCCAGGTGCAGAACCGGGCAAAGTCCGTGTCTATAAAAAATCCGATACCTCGAAGGAAGAAGATTTATCGGGCGAAATCGAGATTGCATTTTTCGGACAGCGATTGATTCACGACGGGGCTGCGGCCCCCTTTGAAACGGTTGCGCATCAATTCGACGATATCTATCAAATCTATAATTTCCCCCAGTTCATTGATATCGAGCGTAACGAAGTGGACGAAATTATTAAGTACAACTACGGCCCGGCTCTGGGCCAAACAGAGCTCGCGCAATGGCGGGATGAAGAACCGGAAAAATTTCTGGAGGTGGTCCGCAAAAATGGGCTCATGACCATTGACCTCACGCCTTATCTTGAGAAAGGCTACTCCGTAGAAGAGATCGAGCGGCAAGCTCTCCAGAATCCGCTGAAAAATTATAGGAAATCAGACAAAAATCCCGAAGCCCTTGAAATCGGCGAATACCGGATCGAAGGAAAGACTCTTCATATGCGTCTCAAACCTTATCCGTATCCACACAACCTCATTGGAATCACGAGGGGTGGAAAAATAGTTGCGATTGTAATCACCGGTGAAAAATTCAATGGCATCGGCGCTTCCATTCAGGAACTCCCATCACGAGTCCTTGAAATGTACAACAAAAAAACCGCAGAGCTGGGAATCGTGAACGATCCGATTCAAGAGGTTTTTCTCTTGGCCAACAGCCAAGACGCCTTACGCAGGATCATCCGTAACGGCAAGCCAGGCGTTTTTGCTGAAACAGGTGGCCGTTATTATAAACGTACCACTGCCGCAATAGCCATTGCCCGCCGCGCCGAGGTGCGGAGCAATGTCGGCACTAGTGGAAGTGAGGAAGAGCAGACGTTACAGCCACTTTGGTCTCCCGAGAAGCTCGGGCCAACGATAGAGACAATCGAATCAAAGTTGGGATTGCGACACCAGACCCAGATGCAACGGGCTGCCGCTCTGCGCGATACAGCAAAGGCAATTTTGAGAAAGCCCTATGAAGCTTCAGGAATTCTCGAAAAACTCAAAGAAGATACGGCGAAGGCTAGGCATTGGCAAACAACTGGCAGGAAACCCAATATGTGGGAAACGATATTTAAATTCGCAAAGGTCAGAAAGGCCGACCGCACACTTAGAGCACTTTTTGGAACGGGGATTGATTTTAATCGATTATTTATTTCAACAGATATTGCAGAGGAGGCGGGCGGACTTTACGACCCCTATGGAGACAATGTATTTCTGCAACCAGCCCTGCTTTCCAAGTTTTGGGCCATCTTCGAAGAAGGAGTTCACCGTCTTGGGCGTATTCATGGCGGAGGATTTGATGTCGAATGGCTTGAGGAAGAATTCATTTATTCTCTAAAGGATCGGTTGATTAAGGAAGAAGGAAGACGCCTTCCTCCACGCTATACGCCTGACGACCTAAGCGAATTTTATTCGCATCTCCAGTTTCGTGGCTGGCTAGAGCCCGTCATTAATTCCATCGGTTTGGAACCACTCGTACTCACCTATTTTACGGGCAATGAATTGTTTCTTACAGAAGCATTAGGCCCTTTTGGAAAGCAGACCTACCAACTTCTTGAAGCAGTACAGGATCTTTATTCGTCAAAGTTTGCTACTGATGATGGGGGAGTAACGTTAATTGAAAAGATTTTAAATAATCGCGGATCACTCCGTAACCTTAACTTGATTGCACAAGAGTTCCCTTATTTTTATCAACGAAAGTTAGAAATCGAAGCAAATCCAGATGATTGGTCAAAAGTTAATTGGCGAACAATCGATAGAGGACTTGAGGCGATTAGATCCCAATTAGAAGTAGTGACGCCGACTCCCTCCGGAGAATGGATATCAGGGAAGGCTTCCCTCAGCGCTCAAGCTTTGTTGCGTTCAATCGTGCAGACTTCGGGAAATCCTTATCTGAAGGAAGTCGCTCAAAAAGTACTGGCTAGAACATATGCTTCTCAGGGCATCTCCCGCGCCGAGGTGCGGGTGGAGCTATTTCCATTCGGGGATCCTCCGGAAGAATCCCAAGCATACGATCGGGATTATGGCATGCAACGAGCCCTTGCAATTACAAATGCAGTCGCCGACTTCCATAAAATGGGCGCTGACCTGGCGCGCCGCCGTGCCCTTTACAATTATTTCCGACTCCGGTACGAGTTTCCCAATATCATTTTTACCGAGGGAACGCCTGAGGAAATAGAATCTCAAGTAGCCGAAGCCGAAATGACGATCCGAACCCACCTTGACCGGCTTGCAACGATTATGATCGCAGATCCAAATTATTCCGAAGATATCAACCATCATCCGATGATAAAGGATATCAC
>CAZUJQ010000202.1:0-2797 GCA_964620805.1 uncultured Planctomycetales bacterium
GTCTATAATAATGATAACGACCTTGTAAGGAATCTCCTCCTTTACGATAATAGTCCAGTCGTGCGGATCCTGTGACAAGCGCATGGCGTTTTGGGTAATATTGGTCAAAAAATCCCTTCATAAAATTCCGCCATTTTACATATTTATGAATTTCATCAAAAACAAGAAGAGGCTCAGATTTTGGAATTTCTTGTCGGATGATCTTTTGATGGTGTGCATCAATATCCCAATTTAAATAGGCGTTGTGTTCTATTCCTTTTTCAACTCCTAAAAGATGTAGCGCAAAAGTGGTTTTACCGACTTGTCTGGGTCCTCCAATAAAAACCATCTTATCTTTAAGGTCCTGTTGAACAGAAGCAGATATATAACGTTCTTTGGGCAATAATATTTTAGACATGTTCCCCCATCCCATTCATGAGTAATTTTAATTATACCCAAAAATACTCATGAGTCAATTCCAGTTCACCCAAAAATACTCATGCTTAAAAAAAAAGATAGATTTACAAAAGTAGCTAAAACAGCTATTTCAACAATGGGTATATAGGATGTGTTACCCAAATGAAAATGTCAGTGTTAATGCCCACGTGAAAATGTCAGTAGTGACTCCTCAGAAAGAGGAGGGAAGGAATGCTACTGACAATGAAAGAAGAGAAACGCATTTTTGTTATTCAAAAGATCATAGATGGACAGCTTGAGGTGCAAGAAGGAGCCACGGTGCTTGAACGAAGCCAGCGCCAAATATGGCGTTTACTGGCAAAAATGAGACACCATGGCATACGAGGAGTTGTTCATGGCAATAAGGGAAAAGTAAGCCCCAGGAAAATAGCCGATGAACTTAAGAACAAAATCATAAAACTTGTAAGGAAAAAGTATGGCGGGATCAATGATCGGCACTTGCAAGAGATCCTAGAGCGGCAGGAGAAAATAACGATTGGAAGGGAGAACTTACGAAAGATTTTAAGGGCAGCCGCTATAGCGCCGAAACGAAACAGACGTGGGGTAAAATACCGTAAAAAACGTGAACGAAAAGCAACCTTTGGAATGATGCTGCAGATTGATGGATCTACCCATGACTGGCTAGAGGATCGAGGCCCACGGCTTACTTTGATCGGAGCGATTGATGATGCTACTGGCAAAGTATGGGCTCGTTTTGAGCAATATGAAACAACATGGGGATATCTGGAACTCTTGCGAGAAATCATTCTTAAAGAGGGCATTCCACTGTCACTCTATAGTGATCGCCATATGATTTTCTTTAGCCCCAGAGAAGCTACCCTCGAAGAACAGCTCAAAAATAAAAAACCTATGACTCAATTTGGACAAGCTATGGACGCATTAAATATTAAACTCATTCCAGCTTATTCTGCACCCGCCAAAGGTCGAATTGAGCGCTTATGGGCCACCCTTCAAGATCGCCTTGTTGTAGAACTTCGTTTAAGAAAAGTCTCAACTCAATTTCAAGCCAATGCCGTTTTAGGAGAGCTTTTAGACGCACATAACCAACGCTTCATGGTAGCAGCCAAAGAAGCATGCTCCACCTTCAGAACGCCTCTTCCACAAGCAGCGCTGGATCGCATTCTTTGCTTAAAGCAAACGCGCGTTGTTGCCAAAGACCATACGGTTTCCTTTGAAGGACTGATCCTGCAGATTCCTGCCTGTAATCGTTTTAGGTCGCTCGTTAAGCGTACGGTTGAGGTGCTTCAGCTCAGAGATGGCTCTATTGAGATTAGGTTTCAAAATTACATCGTAGCCACCTTTAGTCCTCAGACAGTGACACGACTTACAAACCAACATATCTTTGGAGCAAGCAATCTCAAAAAAGCAGCCTGAAATATAAACGATGAATCATCAGAAAGAAAAAAAAGTTTTTCAATGGAAGGTTTTTTGGACCCCTCTAACTGGGTCCAAAAAACCGCACCTTAAATCTTATGCTACTGACATTTTCATGTGGGCATTAACTGACATTTTGACTTGGGCTAGACAGCGCTTTTCGTCGCTCAATCCCAACTTGACCTTTCTGCTACCAAAGGAGTAGTCGTTTTTACGAGTCTTACTGGGTGCGCTTTCGAAAAGGGATCACTAAGAGCAGATATAAAACCACCAGAGCAGAAAAAAAGATAAACGATAATTGAAGCATAAAAATCTTTACTGTGTGTGGAAAAAGAATCCCATTACTGAGAAAAGATAGCACGAATGAAAAGATGAGGAATAGGGGAATGAAATAATCTGTTTTTTCGTTTTTCCACCAATACGTTAAAAGAAAGCTGTAGGGGAGAAGAAGATGAATGAAGGTTCCCCTCCATGCAGTAGGTGATAAAATAATCATGAGTACTGTGAGGCAAGAGGCCAATCCAAAAAATTTAATGGGCGGTGATTTTTCCTTAATTTTATAAACATACAACACCCCCAAAACAAGAGGTATGCAGTGATACTACTTAAAAGGTATGCATGAGAATAAAGTTTTGAAAATTCAATATTTGGTACCCAGAATTTAATGAGTTTTCCATAAACGCAAATAAGGGATTGGTTAGAATTAAAATCAACAAAGATAGCGCTCGATTTTGTTGCCAGGGTTGCTTTCCACTGGGATAAGAAGAATAAATTTTCATGCCATCCTAAGTGGAGCGCTGGGAGAAGGAGTAAAAGAAGTGTGGTTATAAAAAAAGAACCCAATGCTTTCCATTTTTTTTCTACGATAAAAAATAAGAGAAAAATGAGAAAAGGGAGTTTAATGAGAACAGCTAGGGACAATAAAATACCTGCCAGGAGATCTTTTCGATGGTAGAGAAGATATAGG
>CAZUJQ010000203.1:0-2758 GCA_964620805.1 uncultured Planctomycetales bacterium
AGGAACAACGCGCAGGTCTCCAGTTTCAGTGTGGTCGCCAGCCGCTCCAC
Organism: uncultured Planctomycetales bacterium; assembly: GCA_964620805.1. GTDB lineage: Bacteria > Omnitrophota > Gorgyraeia > Zapsychrales > JAHFFX01 > CAZUJQ01. Next base: position 51 of record CAZUJQ010000203.1, read on the forward strand.
GATCATCTCCACGAGGCGGCGTAGATCCAACACCGTCACCACCTCATCGGTAAACGCCCTGAGCAGCTGCTTGTAATCGTACTTCTTCTGGAACAGGTACCGATCTGTGACGTTCGTCAGCCAGTCCCGAACCGGGCCGTACAGCGCCGCGATGATCCCCGCGGCGAAAACGTTCGATAGCCATCTTGGAATCTCCACAAACCGCGCCAGGACGTCCTGCGACACAAACGCCACCACCGACACGACGGCTACTACAGAACCAACCAATCCGGCGAATTGGAGGGTCCGCTTGATGACAACTTCGATGTCCATCAGATGGTGCTTCAGGATGGCGTAGGTGACGATCACACAATAAAACGGGATGGAAAAATTTCCCCATGGGTACACCGGGACATGAAACATGGGAAGGAGAACGCTAGTGCCACCTGTAAATCCAACAGCCATGCCGATAAGGAGATATTTGATCTGCTGACGAGCGTAGCCCTTGCCGCTTCGAAGTTCTTTGATCAAGTCATAGTGAGTCGCCGCAACGATGCCAACCCAAGTGGCAATCAGACCAGCATGGAGCGGATTGGTCGTGGTGTAGTACAGGCTCCCGAAGAGCAAACGTGGAGAGGAAACCGCGATTCCCGCAATGGCCAATGCACTAAAGAGGACCGCGTAGGTATAGACCCCGATGATGACCGCTCTCCGCTGGAGGCGGAGGAACAACGATACCAGGTGAAAGAAAATCACTCCAAGAAATATGCCCCCAATATGAGCGACTTTCCACCACACCAGACCCGTCTCGGCGGTTCGTGAAAGGCCGACACCGCATGTTCCAAGACCCCACAGGCCTACTGCGATATTGAAAGCGGCCCAGAGCTGATGCAAAGGTTTTCTTTCGCTCCTCATAAGAATTAGGAGAGTCAATAGAAAACACGTCACCATGATGCTGATTCCAGAGATGGCGAGAGGGTTCATCAGCTGCCCATCTCCGTCGAATTTGTGGCAAAGGAAAAGGACCGCTTAAAAAGCCGGACTCGCTCATTATCTTCGAGTATCAATGCCCCGGACATGATGCCGGAGGCCAACGCGCCTAGGACTCCCGGATAATAGACGCTCGTTCCTGTCAGATAAAGACCTCGAATTCCCGTTCTTGGGGAAAGGCCGAGTGGACCGCTCTGTTGCGGTGTCCGCGCGAATCCATACATAGCCCCTTGAGTAGCTCTCGTGTAAGCGATATTGGTCAAGGGAGTGCCCACAACACGACATTCGATATGGCTTCTGAAGCCTGGGATCAATTCTTCTGCTTGGTCGATTAAAATCTCCGCGAATCTATCTTTGAATGCCTTGTAATCTGCTCCGCGACGTCCAAGACGTGTCCGTTCCCAGTTTACAAAACGATCATGGGCAATCGGCGTTACGATTTTCAACACGTGTGAACCCAAGGGCGCCAGCGTCTTTGAGGGGTCTTTCAGACTAGGAGAAGTGACAAGCACATAGGCTCTCTTTTTTGGAATGCCTCCTTGAAAGAGATATTGATACACCTTTTCAAAATCATAGGACGGGCACAGCCAATAGTTTGCAGCCTTTAGCCCAAGTCTCTCGAGATCTAGTTTGACGCCAAGATAGACTTGAAAGGAAGAGAGCGAGTACTGCGCTTTTCGTAACCGAGAAGTCCTTCGTGGAGGCAATACGTTGCTATCGAGCATTTCCAGTAACGTTTTATTGGGGTCCGCGTTTGAAATCACAACTTTCGCTCGAATGCCTTCTCCGTTTTCAAGCTCCACCCCCACAACTCGGTCGCCTTTTACCTGTATCCGCCGCACACCTTGACGTAAGGTAAGTCGGCCGCCATGAAGCGCCAGAGCTCTCACGATTCCGTCAGGAAGACTTTGGACGCCGCCATGCGGATAGTAGGCGCCTCCGTGGAAGTGCATAACCGTTGTGGCATGGACGATCAGATCGGCCTGCGATGGCGGGAGGGCGTAGTCGCCGGATTGCGCCGCCAGAATCGCTCTGAGTGACTTGGACTTTATCGTCGAGTCTAAAAGATCGGCTAAGGTTTTCCCCACACTCCGACGCAGCGTCGGACACACGCTGGGAAACCGCTTGAGCTTCCACAAAAACATCCCAACGCGCCCCGCATGAAACTCTTCCCAAATTTTTGTCAGGGTGGAAAAGTACGCCTGGAGACCTTGGCGTTCTCGGGGAAACAGAGCCACGAGCCGCTCTCGATAACGGTCAAGGTCCTTGCAAATAGCGATCTTATGCCGAGGGAAATAGCACTGATCAAATCCATCGGGATCCATTTCGGCGAACGTCACAAAACGCTCCGCCCCAATGAGATTCAGAGCGTTCCAGACATGCTGTTCCTTGCCGCAGCATCCGATGTATTCAATCGCGGCGTCAAAGGTGTACGGTCCGCGTCGAAAGGAATGACAATATCCTCCCGCCTGATAGTGCTGTTCAAATACGGCGACTCGCAAGCCCTGCTTGGCGAGGAAAGCCGCGCATGACAGCCCGCCAAGGCCGGCTCCGATCACTACGACATCGAATTCCTGGCTTCGCATGCGCCTTATCACCCACGCCCTAAGACTGTGCTGGCGTTGAACCTGGTGAAGCCGCTGGTCGTCTTCAGGGCATATCGCAGCTTCTTTGGAGTCAACCGCTCTACCACACGAATATGAAGACAGTTCTCTACCTCGTGGTAGCTGGGTGGTTGC
>CAZUJQ010000204.1:0-2731 GCA_964620805.1 uncultured Planctomycetales bacterium
TTTTACCTGCGCTCCCGCGGACTTTCCGAGATCGAAGCATCCTCGTTGATTGTGACCGGATTTTTCGAGCCGCTGATGAAATATTTACCTGTGGATTACGCGGTTGAGATGAATCGGCTGATACAATTGGAAATGGAGGGAGCGGTAGGATAGGTGATTGAGCGCGGTTCCCTTCGGCAATGTCGTTTGAAAAACTTCGCAAAATCCCAGCGTGATTTTGCTCATCACGGGTCGGCCTCGTTCGTCTCGCTTCGCTCGACACCATGCCCGCTCGGCCTCTCAGTGTTTTCAAACGAGATTGCCTCGACCGCGCTTACTCCAAAGAGAATTATGGGAGATAAAATGGCAAAAATTAAATGCAAAATGACAATGAAAAATTCAAAATTATTTATGCCAAAGATTTAGGCGTCTCCCAAGAGGTTACGCTTGTGCGGGAGAAAGAATCTTTGCGGTGGCTATTGGTTTTCGCAGAGAACATTCCACATGAGGTGGGAATGCGAATTCGTCTTACGGGGCGGGGGAGCCGCGCGGAAGTTATGATTGCCTATTGCGGTCGACAGCGCGATGAGACTTCGATGGATATCACCTTCGTGCATGATGCCCAGGATACGTATGGGCGGGTGATTGTGAAAGCCGCGCTCTTTGACGAGTCGCGGTTTGTACTCAAAGGGATGCTCGAGATCACGCCGCGGGCAAAAGGCGCGGATTCGTATTTACTCGCAAACGGGCTGTTGGTCTCTGGGCAGGCGCGCGCAGAAATTTATCCGCAGCTTGAGATTCAGACGGACGAGGTGAGAGCTTCACACGGCTCGAGTGTCGGACGGATTGATCAAAAACAACTTTTCTATCTTCAGAGCAGGGGTGTTCCCAGAGACGAAGCAGAGAAAATAGTCCTTTCAGGATTCTTTCGAGACGTTACTAAAGACATACCCGCGCGATACGCCGCCAAATTTTTTCAGACAATAGAGGGGGTGTAAAATATGTCATCGGGAGTTATGAAGATTCGGCTTGTAACAAGAGTCATCACGTATGATCGGAACAGCAAGAAAGTGCTGTTGGTGAAAAATCGTGATCAGGATTTCTGGTATCCGCCAGGCGGAGGTTGGGATTATGATAAAGAAAATATAGTCGAATGCGCAGAGCGCGAAGTATTCGAGGAAACAGGGTTGAAAGTAAAGATAGAGAGGTTATTATATGCTCAAGAATTTCATGATGCTCCCGACTCGATATCATTTGAAACGATTTGGTTAGCAAGGCCGACTGGCGAGGTACGATTGAACGAGTCGCATATCGATCATGATGTAGATGGTAAGGTTGAAATGGAAAAGTGGTTCTCAAAAGAGGAATTGCAGAGAATCAAAGTTTTTCCGAAACGACTGCAGAACACTTTTTGGGAAAATGTAGATCGCTTTTTGCAAGACGAGGATTCCTTTATAGGAATAAATTGATCTCTGTGGCAAAAAAGTAGAAAAGATGCCGCGTGCAATAATAACATCCTTACAAACTTGAGAATGTAAGGATGTTGTTGGGAAGAAATATAAAAGGTGTCATGGGCAATGAGGGATAAAAATATGAATAAACTGCTAAAAATAGACAATATAATGTATCGAGTTTCCGATTTGGAAAAGGCCAAGAAATTTTATCAAGATACTCTTGGGCTAAAAAAGGCGTGGGAAGATAAAGCCGCAAACATGATAGGATTTGTGTTTGAGCAAAGCGATTCAGAAATTGTGATACATGCCAGTCCAGAAATGCCCAAGTTTGACTACAGTTATTTGGTAGAGGATGTAGTAAAATTTTGCGAAGAATATAGGAGAAAGGGATATAAACCGTTAGTAGAGCCAATTGATGTGCGGCCAGGAAAGTACGCAGTTTTGCAAGATGATGACGGCAATAAAATTCCAATTATTGACCTTACTAAATTCGAAGGCAGGCCGAAATATGATTAATTCCCGTGGGACAGTGAATAAATACCAAAAGTGTCATGGGTCCCCGCCCGCCGTAGCGGGCCACGGCCACGCGAAGGCGGGTATAGGGAATGATCGGATTCATTATATGGAAAAGCAAAATCAACACCTTCATGAAGTAGCGATTACTGCCATCATAGTGAAAGAGGGGAAGTATTTGATTACAAGGCGGTCGCAGGAGAAAAAGCGATTTCCGGGAATGTGGACGGTGCCGGGCGGAAAAATGGAAACAAGTGATTATCTTCAGTTGCCAAAAGACACGGAACAGAGTATTGGTATAATGTTTTGGAACGCACACTGCGTCGTGAGGTAAAGGAGGAGGTCGGAATCGACATAGATAACATTGAGTATGTGACGAGTCTCGCAACGGTTCATACTGATGGGAGTCCATCGCTCGTCATATCATGCATGGCTGATTATGCAGGCGGTGAGGTCGCTTTAAATCCGGAAGAGTCAGACCAACACGCATGGGTTGCTTTGGGGGAAGCTAAAAGTTATCAGTTGATTGATGGTATTTATGACGAGTTGACGATGGTTGAAAACAAGAGAAACGGTAAACGATCAGAGTGGCAGAGATTTGAGTAATGGTTGCGTTTGTGGCGGATGGGCGCCAAAAATGTCATGGGTGCGAGAAACAAGATGCCGTATAAAAAAGATTTTCCTATTTTTGCGTATTATGAGAAAGAGGGGAGACCTCTTGTGTATTTAGATTCTGCGGCGACCGCCGAGACGCCCAGATCGGTGATACATGCGGTCGCGCGCTA
>CAZUJQ010000205.1:0-2655 GCA_964620805.1 uncultured Planctomycetales bacterium
TCGATCGCTGTGGTCCCAATCTTGAGCTTGTCCGAGTCCCCGTCATCCACCCCCAACGTAAAGGCTGGGGTGCTGGAAAGCTGGAAAGCTAGGCGCGGGTCGCCATCCGCCACCGTGTTGTTGATGTCGATCCCATCTGAGGCCGCCCCGCTCTCTAAATCCAACCGCACACTCGGTTCATTGGTCCCGATCCCTACGTTCCCGCTGGAATCAATCGTTAGCCGGGTATTCGTATCGATCGCGCTCGTCCCGATCTTGAGCTTGTCACTGTCCCCATCATCGATCCCCATCGTAAAGGTACTCGTCCCCGACAACTGAAACGCCAGCCGCGGGTCCCCATCGGCCGCTGTATTGTTGATGTCGATCCCACCCGAGGAGGCCGTCCCTTCGATGTCCAACGGGGTCGAAGGTTGTGATGTCCCAATTCCCACGCTATCGGTAGATGTATTCAAATACACATTCGTCCCCCCATCTGTCCAACCGCTCACTGCTGTCAGACCGCTGATCCCCGAGCCATCCCCATAAATTGTCCCGTCCACCTCCAGATCATTCTGAATGTAGATATCCCCGCTGCCCACGTTGTTGAGGGTCCCGCCCGTCCCCACATGCATCAACACAACTGGCACACTCATCCCGATCCCCACATTCCCATCGCTCTGGATCGTCAGCCGGGTGTTGGTGTCGATCGCGCTTGTCCCAATCTTGAAGGTGTCTGAGTCCGAATCATCCACCCCCAACGTGAAGATCGCTGTCCCGGAGAGCTGAAACGAAACCCGCGGATCTCCGTCCGCGGCGGTGTTGTTGATGTCGATCCCCCCGGAGGACGCCGTCCCCTCGATGTCCAACTGCACACTCGGCGTCGTTGTCCCAATCCCCAGATTGCCATCCCCCACCAGATTCTCGGCTGTCGTGCACTCCACCCCGGAGCTGTCCAGCCTCAGACACCCCTTCGCCACCACGTTGCCGTCGGAATCGGCCTGGAAGACCTCGGTCGATGAGGAATCCTGCAGCGACAGCCCGCTAGTGCCGTCCGCAGAATCGAGGATGACTTCCAGGTTGGCGGCGCTGGCGTGTGGAATTTGAAAAAGGAAAAATAAAAGAAGAAGGGAAAGTTTAAGCGATAAATGTCGTGGGTCGTGGGTCGTGGGTTCTCGGCTATTCAAACCAGAAGTTGACTTTTGTTTCTCATTTGCCATACTTTTTCCATGAACATTAGCAAATATATTACTACCGATCCTAACATCTGCCATGGTAAACCCTGCTTTCAAGGGACGCGCATTATGGTCTACTTGGTTTTGGAAATGCTTGCCAGCGGAGAAACCTCTGAAGAAATTATTAAAAATGCCTACCCTGAACTGACCCCAAAGCATATTGAAGCCGCTTTGGAATACGCCGCCCAGATGGCACAAGAAGGTCATATGGTCAGGATTGCCCCAATTCATGCGTTTTCTCGCTGACGAAAATTTCCGTCTTGATGTGATGAGATTTCTTAGGTCAAAAGGCCATGATGTGAAACGAATCACCTCCCGTTCTTCTGACAAAGAGGTTGCCGTCTGTGCCAGGAAAGAAAAACGTATCCTTCTCACCAATGACTCTGATTTCTCTATCAAATTAAAATTCCCTCCCAGTGAATATCCGGGAATTCTTGTCTTCCACATCCATCCGCCCAGTCTCGAAAAATTTAAGCTGGCTCTCACCCATCTCTTCACCATTCGGGACCCGAATGAAATAAAGGGAAAAACTTTCATTATTGAAGAAGAAGGGTTTGTTCTTGAGATAGAATAGTTAGATCCATCATCCAGATCATCGAAAACGTGGGTCTTGGGTCTTAAATTCCGAATCTTCATAGACTTTGTATAATTAACCCTTCATCACTGCCTGGATGATCCACGATCCTGATCATCTGAACTCTTCCTTGACACAATGAACTATTCCTTGACATCGCTCTTAACACCGTGTTATTCTTGAACACTGGAAAGGAAAAAATCAATGAAACCCAAATCATTAGTCAAGCTGTCAGGGCGGGAACCGGTTAAATTAGAAGCGCTAAAGAAATTCGCGGCTATTCCCAAAGAACTCAAATCATCTCTCGCCGCCAAAAAATTTAAAGCTGGTGTCGTCATGGATAAAAACGGTTCTCCGAAATATTTTATATTTGACACCGGCTCCCTATGGGATATGCTCTGTGTTTTTGACGCCAAATTTGAAGAAAACGTTTCGGCTGAAAAATACGTATTCCACAATCCGCTCGGCTGGCTGATTGATGCCATTGAGGCCCACCTGCCTATCAATCCTAAGCTGGTTTTAAGGCTTAAGAAGGGCATTGAAGAATCCAAAAAGTCGGGATTTGTGCCTTTTGAAAAGATCAAGCATGAATTGGGATTGTCCTGACGCCAAGCATGATCAAACACATTGAGTTCACCTCCAGCGGAGAACGGGACTTCAAAAAATTTTCCATCCATCTGCAAAAAAGAATTATTGAAAAGATCGAGTTGTACATCGAAAGCGGCAACACCTTGTCTTTTGCCCGGCCATTGATTAATCTTCCACCGGCCACCCATCGATTCCGCGTCGGAAAATACCGCATCTGTTTTTACCTCTATTCGACGTCGCCCCGGCCTGATACCAGACCGACCCGTCCGAACAGACCCGCGC
>CAZUJQ010000206.1:0-2651 GCA_964620805.1 uncultured Planctomycetales bacterium
GCTTAGCATCAACAGAAATGCCTATCTGAAAAAGCAGATTCTTAATTTGTGCTATTGCAAAATTTCCGATATTAGAGCCGGGTGATTTCCACGAATTAGAGCCACCCTTCGGAGCGCAGCGACGAATGTCTTTTCTTTAATCTCCTTTCTTTTTTTCGTCAAGTTTTTTAGCCTGGATTTTTCGATAACTTTCCCCTTTTATTTTATAAATTAAGGATACATGTTTTAGGCGATCGATAATCGCGTCTGCGATGACAGGATCTTCAATGACCTCCGTCCAGTTCTCCAGAGGAAGTTGTGTGGTAATGACTGTCGATTTATCGCCATATGACCTGTCTTCTAAGAGTTCACAAAAAGCTTCTGCCTCTGGGGAGCTAAATTTTCTAAGCCCAAAGTCATCGAGAATAAAAATATGGGGTTTGGATAGTTTGAGTTTAAATTTGAGATAGGTTCCTGATGATTTGGCAAGCATCAGTTCCTCCAAAAAAGTAGAAGCCTTCATATGAAGGACGGTATATTTGTGATGACAGGCATGAGTCCCTATAGCTTGGGCGATAAAAGTTTTTCCTACACCGGTTTGTCCGATTAAGACAATGGGACGCCCCATCCATTTTAGTTGGTAAAGTTCTTTGATCTGAGATTTTGAGATGCTGCGGTTGGCTGTGAAATCGAAGTCTTCAAAAACCGGTTGGAGTTTAAGCTTTGAAGACCTTAGACGATACGTGGTTTTTTTATTTTCTCTATAACCGTATTCGTCTTGAAGAAGGGCATCTAAAAATTCGGTATGAGACCACGATTGTGTTTGTGCCTCTGTAAGCAGTTGATCTAAGGATGCTGTCATTCCATAGAATTTCATTTCACTCATGAGGTTTTTTATTTGATTTGTACCCATTTTGTCTCCTTTCGTGCAAATATGGCTTTCATATTTGCTCTATATCGTTTTGGGGGATACCTTGGCATACCCCTGGTTTTGGTTTTTGATACCGAAGCATCGGATTATTCAAATCCCGGACAATGTTTTTATTTTCGGTAACAAATTTTTCTTTTCGATAATGCTTGAGAAGTTCTCTAAAATAAGGAACTCGGATCTTGGAGAACCGCTGCATGATCTCTACAGCACGTGAGATATTTTTTGCCCCTTCCAGTTTCCCGAGTGTATTGATTTCTTTTCTGGAAACCCGAACCAGTCCTTGAGCGCGTCTTAGATTTCCAAGCGCATCTTTTTGAAATAGCGAGTCGATGAGAGCGCCTAAATCAGGGTTTAGATATTTTGCTTGGGAAAGCACATTCTGAGGAGTGGTCTCATAATAGGTCTTGGCATTTTCTGGAAGATGGTTTGGATCGGTAATGTATTTCCCCTTTTTACCCATGTACCTGCCATGAATGGCAAGCCGCTCAAGGCCAGAAAAAATTTCAACGTGCTTGGAGCCCAACCTAACTCTTACCTCTTTTCCCCTGTGAATGTGGGGGACTGAGTAAAGATTGCTCTCCACTGCTACATAACAATCTGGATGAACACGGGCGTTCTTCCATTCACTGTACTCGTAGGCATGCGGGGGCAGCGGTTTTAGTTGTTTCTTTTCAATCGCCTCCCATCTGTCTGACCTTGAAACACGAAAACGGCTGTGGGGTTTACGGTTGAGCTCATCTGCCGTTTCTCTGATAGCCAGGTTAATCTCGGCCAGAGAACAAAAGGTGTGATTGCGGTATTTAAACTTAAAATAGCGCATAAATCTCCCCACCGTATTTTCAGCAAGAGCTTTGTCCTTTGGATGGTAAGCTCTTGCAGGAACAACCGCTGTTCCATAATGCGTTGCGCATTGGATGTAGGACTCATTTAATTCCGGATCATACAGATGGTATTTGGTCACCCCCGTTTTTAGGCAATCCGGAACCGTGACATGGGGAACACCTCCAAAATACTCATACATCTCTTGGTGAGCTTCTATCCAATGGCGGCTTTTCTGATTCTCCTTGGCCACAGAAAATATGAGCTGGCTGAAACATAAAACCCCTATAAACATAGAAACCTGATGAATTTCACCGGTCCGGGGGCTGACCCACTCCAAATGCTTCCCCGCCCAATCCACTTCACAATACTCCCCAGGTTTGAATTCCCGGTGAACAACCATCGCATCCCTATATTGGGGAAATTTGCGATAAAATTGCTTCCAGAAATTGCTATACGTTGTTCTGTCTTTTGCCCGTTCTTCCCAGATGTACTTGAGTTCATATCCCAGTGACCGCTCTCGACAAATCTCATCCCAATTCACTTGCTTTGCCCAGATCGGCCCTTCGATTACTTTCGGAGCCTCCGGTGATTGAATTCCCCCCTCACGGATCCCTTTAACGGTATTACGAGAACACCTCAGAGATTTGGCAATCTGTCGGTCTGACAGCCCCAACCCCTTTAACCTTTTGATTTCTTCATACTTCATAACAGTCAATTTCATTCTGGCCATAAACGCCTCCTTTCTAGGTGCTTATAGCCTCCCTTGCTCTCCGGCGGGGTGGCTCTAATTCGTGGAAATCACCCGGCTCTAATTTTTGGAAATTGGGTGGCTCTAATAGATGGATATTAGGTGGCTCTAATTACTGGAAATTTTGCACACCGGAGCAGTATGGGCTCATAGAGCGCTTTTTTAGAAGTC
>CAZUJQ010000207.1:0-2631 GCA_964620805.1 uncultured Planctomycetales bacterium
TCCCGGCGATGGTCGAGAAAGAGGAGATAGGGGCGGTGATCACCCGCTACAGCGAAGATGAATACTTGAGGGCGGTCAGGCGCCTCGAAAGCCTTTGGCCCGGACTGCAAGATCGTCGAGAGAGATGTCAGGCACTTGCCAGGGAGTCGTTTTCCCACGAGATCGGTCTTGAGCGATATTTGCATATCTACAGGGAGCTCGTTCCAACTCAAGGATAGACGGCCGGGTGAAAAAGGTGGTGAGTTCGTCGAACCACCATCAGCCTGCCCAGGAGTATCTCTCTGGTCCGATGCAATGCACCTGTGCTACGCTTCAGCGAAAGAGGGGGACAGTCCCTTTTCCTTTAGAGGGACTGTCCCCTTTCCGTCCGACGCATCGGTCCTTCGAGACACCCCCGGGCAGGCCGTTATGATAGTTGGGCTCGTAACCCAAATCGAGAAGAGCCTTAGAGAAAAGCATTATCAGGGGATTTGTGTCGCCTGAGAACCTAGAGAACACGCTGATCCTGGGGGCCAAGGGCATGGTCGGCTCTTATTTTGATTTTGGTCTGAAGACGGACATCGAGGAGCTGGATGTTACCGACTTGGAAAAAGTTATGGATGTCGCCTCGCGCCGCAAGCCGAAAATCATCGTTCACCTGGCTGCGGAGACCGATGTGGATCGCTGCGAGAGAGAGCCGGATCACGCCTATAGGGTGAACACCATCGGCACCTATAACGTCGCCTTGGCCTGCCGCAGGGTCCGCGCCAAGCTGGTCTACGTTTCCACCGCCGGTGTTTTCGACGGCAGCAAGAAAGAGCCATATACCGAGGAGGACGAGCCGAACCCGCAAAATGTTTACGGCCGGACCAAATATCTGGGAGAAGTCATGGTCCGGGATCTGGCTCCGGACTATCTGATAGCGAGAAGCTGCTGGATGTTCGGAGGAGGGCCGGGAGTCGACAAGAAGTTCGTGGGCAAGATCATCAAGCAACTGGCCCAGAGCGAGATCAAAGTCGTGAACGACAAAATGGGGTCGCTCACCTACGGCAAGGACCTCGCCCGGGCCATCAAGCAATTGTTAGTCCAAAATCGGACCGGGCTTTTTCACTTGACCAATCGAGGGTTCTGTTCCCGATACGAAGTCGCCGAGCAGATTGTTAAAATTCTGGGAGCCAACGTCAAGATCATTCCCGTGGACTCCACGGAGTTTACACTGGCGGCGACCCGTTCCGCCTCAGAGGCTATGGCTTCAAAGTTGGACATCATGCGCGATTGGCGCGAGGCGCTCAGAGAATATCTATTGGAAGAATGGAAGCCGTGTCTGAAGCCGTGATGCAGCGAAATCACGGCTGCCGCGCCTGCAAAGGCGAGGAGCTGACGAGAATTTTGGATTTGGGCCGGACCGCCTTGGCCAACGCGTTCTTGGCCGAGGAACAGTTCCCGCGAGAGAAGACTTTTCTTCTGCAGGTCTATTTCTGCAATCGTTGCAGCCTGGTTCAATTGATCGACGTTGTCCCCCCGGAAATACTCTTCAGCCATTACGCCTACTTTACCGGCGCCTCGTCTAAGACACTGCCCAAGCATTTTATGACCTTGGCGCAAGATCTGGCGGGAGATCCTGGGAACCGATTCGTCGTGGAAATCGGCAGCAATGACGGCGTCTTGTTACGGACATTGAAGGAATGCGGCATCGATATCTTGGGCGTTGAGCCGGCCGTCAATGTAGCGCGGGTGGCCAACGCCCAAGGGGTTGAAACCATCAATGATTTCTTTACCGAGTCTCTAGCCCGGCAGATCGTGAAAGATAAAGGACGGGCCGATGTCGTCATCGCCAACAACGTCGTGGCCCACATCAACGATTTGGAGGACCTGATCAGAGGCGTCGGCGTCCTGCTGAAGGATAGCGGCCGGTTTGTCTTCGAAGTGCATCACGTCGCGGATCTGATTGCGAATAAAGGCTTTGATCAAATTTATCACGAGCATCTGTCCTATTTCTCACTGACGGTCCTGTGGAAGCTCTTTCAGAGGTTCGACATGAACGTCTTCGATGTCAAAGTCGTTCCGATCCACGGCCAGTCCCTGAGAGTCTGTGTCGGCAGAAGGCAGATTTTTCCTGAATCCTCGAGATCGGTCCGGGAGTTACTGGACGGCGAGGAAAGGGGCAAACTGAACGATGTCAGAACCTACCTTCGTTTCGCCTCGGAAGTTGAATCGATAAAGCGGCGCCTTCTCGATCTGTTGCGCAGGCTCAAATCCGAGAACAAGCGGATCATCGGCTACGGCGCCCCGGCCAAGGGCAACACTCTACTGAATTATTGCGGCATCGGTCCTGAGACTCTCGATTACGTGATCGACACAACTCCGGCCAAACAAAACCTATTTACCCCCGGCGCCCACATACCGGTGTACGCGCCGGAAAAATTAAAGGAGGACAAAGCGGACTATTTGCTTTTGTTGGCCTGGAACTATGCCGAGGAGATTTTCAAAAAAGAGGAGGCCTTAAGGGCGAAGGGCGTGAAGTTCATCGTTCCCATTCCAGAACCCAGGATCGTCTCCTAACAGACCGTTGAAAAAGGCTTCGTCGTGAGGTCGACTCGACTGAGCTCGCCGAAGTCAGCCGAACGGCCCGTCTGCCCTTCGAGTTCCCTC
>CAZUJQ010000208.1:0-2628 GCA_964620805.1 uncultured Planctomycetales bacterium
GCGATCCGAGAGACTTTTCCGACGACAAATTCGAAAATTTGCCAAACTCAAGTGAGTAAATTTTAGGCTAAAATTTCTTATCGACGAGCCAAGGTACCTGAATAGTAACAGATTTTTTGAAAAATCCATGAGCATGACAATCTTAAACAATATTATGCAACAATACGATCTGTGGATCGATGGGAAGCTGTGTCCTCCAACGGGCCAAAGATATTTCGATAGTCTCAATCCCTCAACGGGCGAGCCGTTTGCTCAGTTGGCCGAAGCAACGGAAAAGGATATCCAGAAGGCGATCACCGCAGCGCGGCGGGCTTTTGATCAAGGGCCTTGGATCCGTCTTTCGGTTAAGGAAAGAGGACAGTATCTCTCGAAGATTGCCAATCTCCTCCGGGAAAATGCCAAGGTTTTAGCCGAGCTGGAATCTCTCGACACCGGAAAGACCATCAAACAGACGACCTTCATCGATGTGCCGACCGCGGCGGATTGTTTCGAATATTTCGCGGGTGTCGGTGGACAGCTCAAAGGCGATCAGATCCCGGTGGCGGATCCGGTTTTGAGCCTTGTGGAGCGGGAGCCCGTGGGTGTTGTGGCCTGCATCATCCCGTTCAATTATCCATTGGTTATGGCGGCCTGGAAGATCGCACCCGCGCTGCTGGCGGGCAACACCATTGTGTTTAAGCCCTCGCTGCTGAGTAGTGTCTCGATCATGAAACTGGCACAGCTTATCCATGAAGCAGGGCTCCCGGAAGGGGTCCTTAATTTTGTGACGAGCAGCCAACCTCCTATCAGCGCCCTTTTGGTGCAGCACCCTAGTGTGGATATGGTGAGTTTTTCTGGAAGCACCACAACCGGAAAAGAGGTCATGCGTCTGGCCTCCACCACCACGAAAAAACTTTGCCTGGAGCTCGGTGGAAAATCTCCCAATATCGTCTTTGCCGATTGCGATCTCGAATCCGCACTAGGAGGCAGCCTGTCGGCCATTTTTATGAATCAGGGGCAGATGTGCACCGCGGCTTCCCGGCTGCTTTTAGAAGACAAGATTTACGATACGTTTTTGGAGCGCTTGGTCACGAAGACCAAAAGCCTTAAAGTAGGAAACAGCCTTAGCTACGAAACGGATGTAGGCCCGGTGATCTCGCAGGAGAGCCGTAAGAGAATTCTTCAGATGATTCAGGTAGGGAAAAAAGAGGGCGCAAAGCTCCTTTGCGGTGGTGGGATCCCTAAAGATAAAGAGCTGCAAGACGGCTTCTACGTGGAAGCCACGATTTTCGCCGATGTCAAGAACTCTATGCGGATCGCTCAGGAAGAAATCTTTGGTCCACTCTTGTCAGTCATCCGATTCCAAGATTTCGAGAACGCTGTCGAAATGGCCAACAATTCTCCGTACGGCCTGGCGGCTTGTGTATGGACGAAAGATTTAAAAAAGGCGAATCTTGTGGCCAAACGTCTTCGCTGCGGCACGGTGTGGATCAACACCTACGGCGGTTTTTACAATGAGGTTCCCTTTGGCGGATACAAGCAAAGCGGCTTTGGGCGGGAGTTGGGAAAAGAGGGGCTTTTAGAGTATACGCAGACCAAGCACATCTGTATGGATATGACGCCCGGTGGGAAGTCTCTCGTGGCTTCGTGGTTTTAGGTTGCTTAAAAAGAGAGGAATTAATTTGTGTTACCAGCATTTTTGGAGAAATATTTTTGGGAAGTCGATTTTCAAAAGATTAGCCTGCGAAGCTCGCGTGTGTATATCTTGAAGCGTCTTTTGGAGTATGCGGATGAAAAGGCGTTGCGCTGGATGTGGCAACACTTTTCCAAGGATGAAGTTAAAGATGTTTTGTACCGTTATCGAGGATTTTCAAGAAGATCGGCTAACTATTGGGCAATCATACTTGGCATACCAAGGCAAAAAGTCTTATGTTTGAGAAAACCCTCATCCAAGGGGCTAAAGACAACTTGGCCCTATTAGGGAAGTCAGGCTTGCTTCGTGATGCTTATTTGGCTGGTGGTACCGCAGCCGCCTTATATCTTGGCCACCGAATCTCTTTAGACTTTGATTTCTTTACATCTATACCCTTTAATCCGACTGAGGTCGCGCAAGAGTTAGCCAAGTGGGGTTCTTTTATGAAGGAGCAAGCCAGCAAAGGAACTGTTTTAGGCACGTTCAATAAAACAAAGTTCAGTCTTTTCTTGTATACTTGAGTTTGGCAAATTTTCGAATTTGTCGTCGGAAAAGTCTCTCGGATCGCAAAAACAGGTTTTCGATACCACAAAATTGCTTTCTCGACGAGAACTACCTGAAAATACGGCCCAAAAGCCCGAAAAAGTGCCAAACTCAAGTTGTATAAATACCCTCAATTATTCTCCGGGCAGAACTTTTGTGGAATTCAGATTGCTGATTTAAGAGATGTGGCCGCAATGAAGATTGAGGCCATTGCCAGTCGAGGGGCCAAAAGAGATTTTATCGATCTGTATTTTATTTGTCAGGCTGGTTATTCCTTGAAGAAGGTCTTGGCGTTTTATGACCCAAAATTTAAAACGCTATCAACCAATTTGATTCATATTCATAAAAGTTTAGTAACTACTTGAGTTTGGCAAAATTTTCACGGTACGAGTTTAAATTTTACAATTGATTGA
>CAZUJQ010000209.1:0-2613 GCA_964620805.1 uncultured Planctomycetales bacterium
TAGCAAAAAGAAAGAAAAGCCGCTGCTATGTTGCTACAAACTCGGGAAAGACCTTCAAAAAATTCTTGACAACCCCTAGGGGCAAAGGTATACTCAACCTCATTCTAAAGGCATTGAAGTCTTTGGAAGGCACTCAGTTTGGTTTTAGGTGAAAAATTGGGATCATTTTTTAAAGCAGGGCAGTGAAGTCCGACATTCCTGTTGCGGGAAGGGAAGTCGGATTTTTTATTTTTGAGAAAGGAGGGAGAAGGATGGAATCCACCTGACGAGTCAGTGCTATTTCTTTATCTTTGGGGAAGAGGATCTTGAATGATTTAACTGACCCTCATATAAGGAGACAAAAATGCTTAAAAATCTCTCGCGAATATGGCTGTTGGTATTGGTGGGTTTGTTTTTGTGGGGTCCTAATGGCTTTGCGGAAGATCCACCGACGGTTGAATCCCTTGCCGCCTCCTTGGAGGAAAAGGGGATGGTGGCCGATACCGTGTGGACCTTGTTGACGGCTGTTTTGGTTTTCTTCATGCAGGCGGGATTTGCCATGGTGGAGACGGGTTTTACCCGCGCCAAAAACGCCTGCAACATCTTGATGAAGAATCTGATGGATTTCTGTTTCGGGACTGTGGCGTATTGGGCGGTGGGGTTTGGCATTATGTTTGGGGTGGGCAATGCCTTTTTCGGCACCAGTGGTTTTTTCCTGCATGATGCCGGAGGGACGTTTGCTTCCCTGGATTGGACCAAAGTCCCTCTGGAATGTAAGTATTTCTTCCAATTGGTTTTTGCAGCCACGGCCGCCACGATTGTCTCGGGGGCTATGGCGGAGAGAACAAAGTTTATCGCTTATATTGTTTACAGCATTTTCATCAGTCTGATTATTTATCCTGTCTCTGGTCATTGGATCTGGGGAGGGGGATGGTTATCGAAATTAGGGATGTGGGACTTTGCAGGCTCGACCGTGGTCCATTCCGTTGGCGGATGGATAGCCTTGGTGGGGGCCATCATGTTAGGCCCACGCATTGGAAAGTATAATCCCGATGGCTCCTCGAATGCTATCTTAGGGCACAGTCTCCCGTTGTCCACCTTAGGTGTTTTTATCCTTTGGCTGGGCTGGTTTGGGTTTAATCCCGGGAGCACCATGGCCGCTGTCCCCAGCATAGCCCATATTGCCACAACGACCAATATGGCGGCGGCTGTGGGATCTATCGCCGCTATGCTGACGTCTTGGGTTATGTTTAAAAAGCCGGATATCAGCATGGCCTTAAACGGCGCCTTGGCTGGGCTTGTCGCTATCACCGCTCCCTGCGCTTTTGTTTCAACGGGCAGTGCGTTTTGGATTGGGTTAGTGGCTGGTGTCTTGGTCGTTTGGTCGGTTGTCTTCATCGATAAGGTGTTACACATCGATGATCCAGTGGGCGCGATTTCTGTCCACGCCACGTGTGGAGTGTGGGGAACCCTGGCGCTAGGACTTTTCGCCCAGGATGTGTTCTCTCCCGGCACAACCGGCAATGGACTGTTTTTCGGGGGTGGAGTGAAATTGTTCTTTGCCCAGATTGCAGGGGTGGTGTCTGTCTTTATTTGGTGTATGCTGAGCGGCTTTATTCTCTTTTCTCTCATCAAACGCACCGTGGGGTTGCGGGTTGATAAAGAGGAAGAGATCAAAGGTCTGGATATCGATGAACACGGTGTCGAAGCGTACGCCGGATTTCAAATCTATCTGACAGAGTAATGAAGGAGGGAAAGATGAAGTTGATCGTCGCTATGATCCAACCTTATAGACTGCCCGATGTGAAAAAGGCCTTGTTTGATGCCGAGGTTCACAAAATGACAGTCACCAATGTCCTCGGGTGTGGTCAGCAAAAAGGATATAGTGAGACCTATCGCGGGGTTGTGCATGAGGTGAATCTCCTTAAGAAGGTTCGCCTCGAGATTGCGGTCAATGAGAACTTTGTCAAACCCACCGTTGATGCGATCATCAAGGGGGCTCGGACCGGCAAGATCGGGGATGGCAAGATCTTTATTCTGGACCTGCCCCAGTGTATCCGGATTCGCACGGGTGAACAAGGGTCCGAAGCCATTGGGTAACAAAAAAGACAGTCGATCTTTAAGGGCATCGTCAAAGAAGTTTTTTGACTGGTGAATTTCTATAAACGATGCTGACTCCCTGGGGACCGAGTCCCTTTAAGCTAGCGGTTCGACAGATTAAATTTTTCATGTATTTTTGATTTAATCTGTCCACCACTAGTCCTTAAGCAAAGTGAAAAATTAATTTGTCGAAGGACTAAGGTCCCGCGGGAGGAGGCATGAGTTAAGAAGGGAGAGAAGCAGAAATGACCACGCTGGTAACAAAGAAGGACGAAAATGGACGGCCCAAGGATCCCAAGGATGTGGCCAAGCTCATTGAGAAAAACGACATCAAGGTCGTTGATCTAAAATTCAACGACCTCCCCGGGCTTTGGCAGCATTTTTCCATCCCGGCCGAGGATCTCTCGGATTTCGACGGAGAGATCTGGAAAGAGGGGATCGGGTTCGACGGATCGAGCATCCGCGGGTTTCAAAAGATTCATGAAAGCGACATGATCCTGATGCCGGATGCCACATCAGCCTTTGTGGATCCCG
>CAZUJQ010000210.1:0-2607 GCA_964620805.1 uncultured Planctomycetales bacterium
GGGCCAGCCCCTGGCGGCCGGACACCCTATACGAACTTAACGAACGACGTACTAACTCTATCCACACAAAAATTATATCACAAAAGGGGCCAGGCCCCTTTAGATACAACCGGCACACAAAAAATTAGGCGGTTCCCCACCTTTTCTGAAGGTGCCTTTGGACGGGGCCGAAAATCCCGTTGTCCACCACAAGGCCAATGAACAAGATCAAAAGCATCACGGTCACAACTTGGGGAATATCATGGCGTTCACGCCCCCCCTGAAGAAGACGGCCAAGCCCCGCGGTAACGAAGAGAAGTTCCGCTGCCATGAGAGAACGCCAAGCAAATACCCAACTCAGTTTCAATCCATTCATCACCGAAGGCAAAGTCGCAGGGAGAATAACCCGCCAATAAAGATCGAATCCTTTAATCCCCATGGTCCGCGCTGCACGAATATAAAGAGGGGGGATATTTTTTATGGCCCCTTCCGTTGCGATAACGAGGGGGAGAAACGCTCCAATGATCACCACAAACTGGATCGCCCATTCGCTCAAACCAAACCAAAGAATGGCCAGAGGAAGCCAGCAGATGCTGGGTAAAACTTGCAGTAGGCCAATTAAATTTCCAACGGTTTCACCCAGAATTTTGAAACGGGCAAAGACAACCCCGAGGGCCATTCCAAAAACAAGAGATACGGAATAACCCATGAGGATCCGTTTGAGACTTGCCGTGACACCCATAAGATAGGAATGAAAATTCCGGACGAAACTCGTCGTGAAATCTCCAAGCGAGGGCACGGTGGCCCAGAGGAAGAGAGCCAATACAAAGAAGAAAAATCCCCATCTTCTCAATAGGCTCATCCTATTTATATTCCACTCCCCAAATCGATCCCTGCAGGACGTAAAAGATCGGTCTTCTTGAGAGTCCACTCACGATCGACCTCTTCTCGCAAAACTTTCTCAATTTCCTCCCGCAATTCTCTTTGGATTTGTTGAGCGTAGGATAGCACCCCTGCGCTATTGATATCCCGAGGTCTCGGAAGATCAACCCGAAACTCTTTTTTTATTCTGCCGGGGCGGGCCGTAAATACGAGGACGCGGTTTCCAAGCCGTACGGCTTCGCGGACGTTATGCGTCACGAAGAGGACGGTCTGGCGCGTCTTCTGCCAAATTTCCTGAAGTTCCTCGTGAAGAAGATCCCGGGTTTGTGCATCAAGCGCCGCAAAGGGTTCGTCCATTAAAAGGGTGGAAGGATTCAAGGCAAGCGCCCGGGCCAGGGCCACGCGGCTTTTCATCCCTCCAGAAAGTTCATGGACATAGGAATTTTCAAAACGTCCTAAATGAACGAGATTGAGGAAGGTACGGGCAATTTCGCGCCGCCTCGCCGCATCCATTCGTCCCACCAAGCCAAATTCGACATTCTGGATCACGTTGAGCCACGGAAAAAGCGCGGTCTCCTGAAAAATGACGACCCGATCGCTTCCGGGGCCCGTGATCTCTTTTCCGTTTTGGCGGATGCCGCCGCTTGACGGCCTTTCAAGTCCCGCTACCAAATTGAGCAGCGTCGTCTTGCCGCAACCGGAAGGGCCGACAAAGCAGACGAATTCCCCCGACTCGATTTCAAGTGAAATCTCTTGAAGGGCAGGGAGTCTTCCCTGCCTTATCTCAAATTCCTTCCTGATACCCTGGATGGAAAGACGCATCAGCCTCTGCCTTTCTCTATGGTTTGTTTTTTATTAGATGTAATACATCTGACGAGTTTGTTTCGAAGACGCAAGTTCGATAGACCTCGTACAGATGTCGGCCAAGCTTTTGTGGTCGAGAATCTCGGATATGGCGTTTCGGACATCGAGAAGGACAGAGTAGAGGCCGGGGTGTCTTTCTTCTCTCTGGATCCGCCTTTCAATTTCTTTGGCATTCGCAAGGGGCGCCAGCGGCCCATCCACGGCGCGGACCACCTCTCCTACAGTAATATCTTGGGGGGCGCGGGCGAGGACGTAACCTCCGTGCTTGCCTTTGGTACTTTCCACAAATCCGGCCCTTTTGAAGACCATCATGATCTGCTCCAGAAATTTGACCGGCAGACCCTCCTGTTCTGAAATTTCGCGGAGGCTAAGGGTGCGCTGGGTATGAGCCAAAGACAGCGCCAACAGAGCCTTTAAGCCGTATTCCCCTCTTTTTGTCAGTTTCACGGGGTAGATCTCATGTTATACTAATTTGATAGGACTAATAGGATTATAGCTGAAACTCCTATTTTGTCAATAGGTTAGAAGGTTAAATCTCGCTAAATCGGATGAGATCGATTCCTAGGGCCAAAACTTCCTTTCGTAACCGGCGGTCAGAAAAGAGGGTTAGCTCTTTTTCGCGCGCGTCCTGAAAGGAGCTGATTTCTCGGAGCTTCGGATCGCAAAAACCGGGGTGGCAGGCGATTTCACTCGTGCCTTCTGGAAGGCTCTCTATGATTCCGAGAAAGGAGGATTCTTGCCAAATGTGATGCGCTTGCAGATTGCCGAAAAGATAATCCGTGGTTTTAAGGCCGCGGGTGAGGCGGGAGTATTCTCCCATCTGAAAAATGCGGCTTCGCCTCACTGGGATTTTCCACCGTCGAGCCACGGCCCGAAGCGCCT
>CAZUJQ010000211.1:0-2601 GCA_964620805.1 uncultured Planctomycetales bacterium
ATCTCTTCTCGATGAGAGGTTACTGTATTAGCCCTGATGTCAAAATAAGCTTACGTTTCGACAGAAATAGTTCTTAACCCCACAAGACGTCCTTCTTTTGTCCGTCCCACAAGATAAACATCTATAGAACCACTATCCGGAACCCCGACTCTGTAAATTCTTAAGACTTTAAAATCTTCAAGTAATGCCTTTTTTAGCCTTCTGTATGCATACCTTTCTTCATCGTCTTGCTGATGATCATCGTTGATATAACCATCTAAGAACTCAAGAACTTCTTTATGGTTCATCACTTCAACGGGAAGATCGCCGCTTTTAAGCGCGATCTTTACCTCATCAAGAGGAAATTTTTCCCCTACAGTATCTCTTGAATAAAAAACGCTCCATTCAGCATCTGATTCAGAATAATGTCGGGCTCTTTTAATAGCATGTTTATATTTTTCTGCTTGAAGAACGGCTGAGTCGATGGAGCTCACATCAACAGAAGTAACGCCCGTAGGTTCACAATCTGAAGAATCGCCAATCTGTTTGGCTGAAACTTCAAAGTATCCGCGATTCTTTCCAACAGCTAGATCAACTTGTGCGCTCCCTGTATTATCAGCAATGGCTTCTGTCCAAATACCCATTTCAAATCTTAAAACTTCAACATCTAGAACGGAACGGCCAAGTTGCTGAGCATATGTATAGACAGCTGCATTTTCCATTTTGATCGAACAGACTTCATCAGCTGACGCCGTTGATACGAGAAACAATGCAAATGTGACTAATCCAAAATATAATTTCATAAAAACCCCCCTTCACTCTTAAATGAGCAGTACACTAAGAATCATTTAAGTAAGATCCTGTCAATACTTTTTTTTGGGTATCGATATTTCGGGAAGCTGACTTTTCTGTAAAAAAGTTTTTCACGGACTACTTCCACTCTGAAAGGTCGATCTTTTCTTGGATCGCTTACGAAGTGCTTTAGTTTTGTCAAACAGAGCTGACAACAATCTAATATTGAAATAATGGATCCCAGTTTTCGCTGGGATGACAAGAGCCGGTGTCATCCTGAAACAGTGACCGCCCGAAGGGATCCTTCGCGCCTGTGGCGCTCTGGATGACGGGTCGCGCTTTCAACCTGACACCGGTCGAAGGCCTTTCAAATATAAAAAATTTTATAGCCTGACTATGAGTGCACAACGACGGTCTGTTTTTTGGATTTTGATCTAGTGTCCTGAGTCAGTGAATATTTGATAAATTCAAACATGGGCTTGGAGGGTTCCCATGGCATATCGTGCTGTTTTTTCCAGAATTTCGTCAGCCGTTTTCGTCCAGACAAAGGGCTTTGGCGCGCTATTTGAGACTTGCATAAACTCTTTAATCGCCGCTTCGAGTTGGCGGACGCTCGTGTGGGATCCTCGTTTAATTTGACGTTCTGTCAGAAGTGCAAACCATCGTTCAACGAGATTCAGCCAGCAACTGTGGGTAGGGATGAAATGCAGATGAAAACGTGGGCGCTTTAGTAACCACCGGTGGATGGCGGGCGTCTTGTGAGTGGAGTAGTTATCCAGAATCAAGTGAACGTCTTGGTGAGGTGGAGTCGCCTGATCAATTAGATCTAAAAACTTTCGAAACTCCCTCGCACGGTGCCGGGAATAGCATTTTCCAATGACTTTTCCTGTCTTAATATCAAGGGCGGCAAAAAGTGTTGTTGTGCCGTGTCTATCATAATCGGCTGTATATCTCTCTACATAGCCAGGACGCATGGGAAGAATAGGTTGAGTCCGATTGAGTGCTTGGATTTGACTTTTTTCATCCACTGAAAGAACCAGCGCTCTTGTTGGTGGATTTAGATATAATCCCTCAACATCGCGAACCTTTTCTATGAAAAGAGGATCCTTTGAAAGCGTGTAAGTGTTGGCTCGATGGGGTTTGAGTCCGAAGGCTCTCCAGATACGGCTAATGGATGACTGACTGAGTCCCATTTTGTTAGCCATCATGCGTGTGCTCCAGTGGGTTGCTCCCTTCGGGCGTTCTTCCAATGTTTTTACCATAATCGCTTCTATCTTATCGTCAGAAATCCTTCGTGGGGTTCCTGGCCGGCGTTCATCAAAAAGTGCCTCCACGCCACCTCTAAGAAAACGGTACCTCAGCGCACATACGGTCTGGTTGCTCGTTCTTAAGCGTTTGACAATCTGGATACCGGTGGATCCTCTGGCGAGCATTAAAATCACTCGGGCCCGGAATGCCGGACCTCGCTCTTCTCGTGTACGACGTGCCAGTTTTTCTAATTCGTTTCTCTGGTCTGGGGTTAAACAAATGGGCCTTGGTTTTCTTCCTTGTCGTTTCTTCATGAAACGATCAGATCATACCTAAAAATATTTTACAACATATTTAAGACTCAGGACACTAGATCAAGGAAGAGTGGATCGAGAAGCGAGAGTCCACAAGCGTGTGCAGCAGCATGCAAGAAATCACGGGTGAAGTGGTGAGTGATGGATGTGCAGCGTGCGCGATCGACGAGCAGTATCTGTGGCTGTTTTGCCTGCGGAAAAAGGGATAGTTGCGGGGAATTTTCTTCAGCATATATCCGGGCCTTACGACGGAGCGAGGAGAGTTCTA
>CAZUJQ010000212.1:0-2575 GCA_964620805.1 uncultured Planctomycetales bacterium
CAGTTCAAATGATTTCTGTGGGGGAGGAGGCCGGAAGTCTCGATGAAATGTTCAGTAAGGTCTCAGATTTTTATGATCGTTCAGTAGGGTATACAGTCAAAAAAGTCACCACTTTGATTGAACCGTTGCTCCTTGTGATGATGGGGGGATTGATCGGTTTCATCATGGCCTCGCTCCTTTTGCCGATGTTTGATATGATGAAAATCCTGAGAGAGGCTCGCACGGGTGGTTTCTAAAACTAGGGTGGAGGAAGACTGGAAAAATAGAAGGTATCGGGTATAATTATAAAAGAGGGAATACAATGGTTAAAGAGGAGCGAAGAGGCGGGTTTACTCTCATCGAGCTTTTGATCGTCATTGCGGTGATCTCGATTCTGATTGGGATCGCCCTGCCACGCTTCAAGGGGATGCAGGATGAAGGGAATATTGCGAAGGCAAAAGGGGAATTGAGAACCCTTCAGACTGGTGTCGAAAGTTTTTATATTCATAATAACATCACCTACCCCGTGGCCTTGAGTGATGTCACGACGGTAACTCCGAGAATCATTTCAAGTATCCCCACCGATCCGTTCGGCTTGCCCGGCGCAGCCTATCAATATGTGCGGGGTGGCACGAACAGCAAGTTTTATGTCATTTATTCTGTCGGTCCGGCCGGGAATGGGAGTGCCACCATTTCCAACGACGCCGTGAGCGAGACAAACGGTTCAAGTTGTATCTACGTGTCGAATGCCGGCACGGATCCCCAGCCGTAACGGCTTCACTCTCCTCGAAATCATTATCACAATGGTCATTCTCTCCCTAGGCATCCTCGTGCTCTCTCAGGCTTTTAGTATGGGGATGCTGGCCTCGAGGGATGTCGAAAATGTCGACTTGGCACTCAACATCGCTCAAGCCAAGATGGAAGAGATTCGAAATACTTCCTTCTCCAATATCGGTTCAAGCGGCCCCACGAATGATTCAAACTTTTCCAATTTTACGACGACCATAACCGTGACAGGAACGGATCCAAAACAGGTGGGGGTGACCGTCGCCTGGAATGTCCAGGGAGGGTCAACCAGCGTGGCTCTTACAACCCTGATCGCCAATTGCAGTTGCTACTAGGAAACATTTCTGTGAGGGACGGTTCTGTCAGTAGCCGGTCTCGTAGCTTCGGATTTACGTTAGTGGAGCTCGTCCTCAGCGTGATTTTATTTGCCGTGTTGACTGTGGCCACGGCTTTGATTCTTCGAATCCTCCTGGTAACTTGGTCAAGTCAGGAAAGGCGAGGGGGGATCGCTATCAACCTCGATCGAGGGATTGAGGAGATGGCGCGGGATTTGAGGAAAGCGCGCGAGGTGCAGTCGACGGCAGGATACGATGAGATTCGATATCGACTGGGGACGGGGAGCTACTATATTTTTTATCTTTACAATACCGATGATTCTTATATCCCGCCGCCAGCATTTAGTCAGTCAAGCTATCAGCTTCGGCGGGCCCCATTAAACGGAGGAATCAATGGAACGTTTACTTACGGCGCTGGGGATATTGTCGTGAATGATGTTGTGCCTCCTTCGACGTCGGATTTGTCCTTTAGTGGAAGTCTAGTTACGATTGATCTTACAGTCACTCGGGCCGATGAAACCATTCGGTCAAGGACGCAAATGAGGCCGAGGAATGTGTAAGGAAAGAGATCGTCGGCCCTACGGGCCTCCTCACAATGACCACGGAGCCGTCTTGATAACCACCTTCATTACCCTCGTTATCTTGACCGCGATCGTGGTGGGATTCTTGTGGATGATTTCGGGCGAGTCGCGGATGATCGGAGCGGATGTGGTTTCTTCAAAAGCACTGTGGCTTGCCGAGGCCGGAATTCAGAAGGCGATTTGGAATCTGAAGACACCGGTTGGAAGTGGAGGTCAAGGTGAGAGTTGGGCCACAACAGGGACGACCGAAAACCTTGGCGACGGGAGTTATACGATGGTGGTATCCCGCTATGATTTCTGCTTAGACACCCATGGGGCTTCGGCTTCGGCCACTTCGTCAAAAGGCGGCCAAGGTCCGGCTCGTGCCATTGACGGCAAAGACCCTACACGGTGGGAATCGGAAAATGCCCCCTCCTCCGGAAGCCCCGAGTCCATTACGGTCGCATTTCCTTACCCTTTAATCATCAATAAGGTCCGTTTCTTTTTAGCCTCCCCATTTTCGGAGAAGCGGCCAAAGGATTATTCCTGGAAAGTTTCCACGGACGGAGTCAATTTTACAACCGTTCTGGGGGTTACGAATAACAATAATACCGACGTTACGAACACCTTTAATGCCGTCTCTAACGTAACCCACCTCCGGTTGGAGGTCACAGGGACGGAAACGAGGGGCGGCAAAAATCCCAGGCCCAATACGGTGTCGATCGGGACTTTAGAAACGGTTGGGAGTAAAATTACTTCTACAGGAACGGTGGCCGGATTGAATCGGAAAGTGGAACAGACGGTTGTGGCTGACGACGGCTCTCCTGAAAATCAGGCGGCTTATGATCAGATTGACTGGACTGAAATCATCCCTGCTTAATTTTTTCGAAAGGATCAATCCTTTTTGGAAGAATT
>CAZUJQ010000213.1:0-2530 GCA_964620805.1 uncultured Planctomycetales bacterium
ATCCCGGAGGATAGCTTTGTACCGAAGATGCTTTTGGAGGCACCGGGTTTGAACTCGTTGCCGCCGGGGCCGTCACCGCAGGCTGGGTGCTGGCCGCCGCGGGAGCCGGAGCCGTTGCGGCCGCTACGGCCTGGGGTGCGACGCTTGCCGGCTGACTGGGAGCCGTGGAAGCGGAGGATCCGCTAACCCATCTTCCGCAGTTCAAAAGTAAACCAGTAGCAATATCAACCACTTACAGCTTTTGACCCCTCATATTCTCCACTACACTTTCCATGATTTTGGGTTTATTGGGCAGTAACAATCCCAGCCGATAAAGCAAAACTTTAAGTTCTTTGGGGGCTGTTGTAACAAGTCTTAAGCGGAAGGTTTTGTCTCGTGCCGGCAAAAGAATGTCCATGGACTTGATCTCTTTGAGTTCCTCCAAGAGTTTTCTTGGGGCTGTGCCAAGGCCTTGGCCCTTCATCCATTGCTGGAGGGTTCTCCACATGGACAGCGCTAAAAAACAAACCAGGATATGAGCTTGGACTCTGTCTTTTTTTTGATGATACACAGGACGGAGCCCAAGATCGGTCTTTGTAATTCGGAAGGCTTCTTCGACCTCCGTCAGCTGAACATAAGTCTTCCAGAGCGTCTTGGGATCTTTTTCTTTTAAGTTTGTCCGCAAGAGATAACTGCCGCTGGCTTGACAGACCCAGGCGTAGCGGTCGTTCTTTTTGAAGGAGACTTTGAAGCTTTCTTCTTCGGGGATGACTGTCACATCAAACAAAGACGCGGTGGGACTGTATCGCTCAAAGAGTCTCCCGATTCGGTGGTGGATGATTTCTTTTTTGATCTTTCTTTTCTTGGCTTGTTCGGCCAGGTGGATCAAGCCCTTCTCAAGGTTACCGGCGAATCGATTGATCATGGCCATTTCTTTTTCTTTGCGTCCCCGGGATCTACAGAGGATAAAAGTCTCCTCCGACCCTTCGGGGGATTCCAGGAGTTTTACTTCCACGTCCTTTTGGACTTTTTCCCAGCCTTCTTCGACCATTTCTTTTTCATAACGTTTGAGCGCCGCTTTGGAGGTTCCGATGAGATAAGAAGTGCCACTCTTACGTAAAGACTCCAGGTTTTCTTCGCTCGACATCCCCCGGTCCATCACCCAGAGCCTTTTGGTGTTGCCGTATTTTTTCTCCATCATCTCTACGATCTCATCCAGAGTGGTGACATCCGTCCTGTTTCCATCGAAGACTTCAAACGCCAGGGGGAGTCCTTCGGGGGTAGCGACAAGTCCGATACAGACTTGGACGCAGTCGGGCCTGCCGTCACGGCTGTAACCCCGTTTGGCTTGGGAGTTGTTCTTTCCAGAGCCTTCAAAATAGGCCGAGGTCACATCATAGAGCAAAAAATTAAAATCGGTTCCGAAGAGCTTTCCGTAGCGTTCTTGGAGATGGCCGCATAGTTTGTCTTTGTGTGGAAGCAAAGCGTCCAGAGCTCGGTAGAGCCGGTCGTCGTTGATTTTGTCAGAAGGAACTCCCAAAAGATCGTCCAAAGCGGTCTTGGCATACCAGCTCTCGGCGATTTGGAGTTCTGAAGAAGGCGCGCAAAACCGCGCCAATACCAGCACCGCGCTCATTACTTGCCAGGGGATTTCCTCCCGTCCGGCGGGAAGGTGTGTTTTACAAAACTCTTCGAGCCCGAGCTTCTTCCAAAGAGCAAGGCCCAGATAAACGTCTCCAAAGTGGCGCAGGCGTTCTACGGATACTTTTTTAAGGTTGACCGTCGCCCATTCAGGAATAGTTTCTTCTTGTTCAAATAAATCAGGTTCTGTCTTTGGTTTTCCGTCGAGGATCCGTCCAATTTCTTCCCAACCGATTCGTTCTTCTTTGTCCATGCCGGGGAGTTTACCAAGGGTCGCGACAATTCTTTGTCTTGGGCCTTGAAGAGTGCGTGCAGACTCTACAAGCGTCCAGTACTCGTAGGCATCGTTTTCTCTGGTTTTTTTATTTCGTCTTAGAAACATACGAATATTCTGACTTGTTTGTTGTCAGGATTCAAGGGGGTTGTCTCCACTACACGCCTATTTTGGACAAAAGATAAAAATCTTCAGAGGATGAGAGATTGAATTCGGGATAAGAATTTATGGAATGTCGGGATTAACTGCGGAAGATGGGCTAAAGACGCGACACTGGCTCCGCTGAAGAAACTGGCCCCATCCAGGAAAATGCTTCAAAGAGGCGCTAAGAACTTTCTCATCGAAGGCAAGCTCGCCGGCGAAGAATATCTGAATCTCACCACCGACTGGCCGATGAATATCGTCGGGATCGAGGACAAGCGGCTCTGCACGCAAGCGCTTTTGAGTTACGCCGCGCTCGCCGAAAAGCGGAAGAAGATCCTGCTTTATCTCTACCAGATCCGGACCTCCGTCAGTTATTTGAAAAATCGGTTCTATCCGAGAAGGATCGTCGACTACGAGCGGCATAAAGGTGAAGAGGGAGTCCGCCCGTTTCAGGACATGACCGACCAGCTTGTCGGGCTCGCGGGAGACAGC
>CAZUJQ010000214.1:0-2511 GCA_964620805.1 uncultured Planctomycetales bacterium
AAACCCTTAGCGTCAATCCATGTGCCAACTTAAAAACGTCCAAATCCTCCGCTGACTTCATGCTACTCCTCCTCTCCTTGAATCCGTGACTCGTGATCGTTTCTCATGCCTAAGCGCACGAACAACCAGCCACGAGCACGAGCCACGAGCCATGTTTCAATCCTTTCTTCGTCAGGCCCAATTCGTGCTCGTGATCGTTACTCGTGATCGAGCAAGCCGAAGCTTTCCTCCTTCGGGAAGCTTACCGTTACCCAGTCAACTCTTAGGGTCACCCAGATCATGAGCCAACCTAAACACGTCCAACTCCTCTACAGATTTCATTGACTTCCCAATCTTCGCTCCGATCCCCGAGCACGACCCACGAGCACGAGTCACGATCCCCAATCCTTTCTTCATCAAGTCTCTGAATCCATCTCATGGCACTCCCGACCGGAAAGTTCCAGCTTGAGAAGTTTCAATCCTTTCTTCATCAAGTCTCTGAATCCATCTCACCCCACCCTTTCTCCAACCTTGGCGCAGCCTTGCGCCTACCAATTCGCAGGCATCGGGTTATCAACAATATCTCACCTCCTGTCTTGTGACTTATACCTTGCCGGTATCGCCAAAACCTCTGGAATTTCGGCCAATTTAATCCAGTCTGCAGATGCTGCTGCAAGTCCTGTGGCGACTGGCCACTGACCACAAATTCGGGCAGATCTCTAAAACTTCCCTCGACAACCTGCACGCTGCCACCGCAGCGCCGTGACCGCATCCCTATTCCTCCGAGGTGTGTCAACAGCCATGCGGCGGCTGCCGCCTTTTGCAAGGCGCCTTGGGCGTTTCCTACTCCAGATCGCGCCGTCAAAGTCAAAACCACATTCGATTGATTGGCACCGAAAGGCACTCGACGATTTTGCCCGAGGCGTGTGGAGTAATATAAGTAATTGTGACCACTGGGCGTTTGTCTGCCCTGCTGGTCTCGGTCGAGATCAAAACTCGCCATTTCTCGGAGCATCCCGCGAAGTCTCACGACGACCCCCGACCCGCGTTCCGTCTCGCCAAAAACCTCGGCTTCCCGACGGCGCAGCTCTTTCAAAGCATCATCGTCGTCCCCAATCACGCCACCCAACATAGCGCGGAACCAATAACGGAGCGCCCCGCGCAGGCTAGCGGGCCGCAGCTCGGGCTGCTGCTCCGCGCCGCCTAAAAACAGCGGAGTGACAGTTTCTAGTCTCAATTCAACCTTCATAGCCGGTTCTATCCAGCATATTCAGAAAAGGGAACCGCGGCTCTGGTCGACTTTTTGCCAAACTCATTGGACATTAGCTCCTTTCGCTGCTCCGCTGACGCCCAGCCGGTCTGCAAGGGAAGACGCGTTGAAACTCATCCACAAAAGCGACACTGGCTTCGGCATGTGTTCCTGGCCGGCCCTTTGCCAAAATTTTCCTAAGTCATGGATGAGTGCAGCTAAAGTGACCTTTAAAGTATCTTCGCTAATCACAGCCTGTCCCTGCTCTTTCGGACTCGAGTCCTCTCTTAAAATACGTGCTTTGCTCTAAAAGCTTTTTGTACTCGTTGTCTGCCAGAGTATACCAGCCAGCGATTGAACCGAACGCTAGTAACCCCAAAGCAAGGCTGCCAAAAGCGGAAAGCATGACCCGATTTTCACTCGCTGGTAGCCTCATCCACACAAATAGGTTAAGAGCGATACCAATGAGTATCGAGTTCAGTGCCTACCCGCGGCAGATTCTTAGCCGGCTTCTACTATATTCAAATAGGTCCCTAAGGGAATCGGACTGAGTGTAGATCAATGTCCTGGCGGCATAGTAGTCATCTTCAGTCTTAAACCATTTCGCGCGAAGCGAGTCGCGCCAAATGAAACTAAAGATTTTATCAGCCCAGCGATCGACAATAATTCCCGCAACATAAATAATAGACAAAACTGGGATAAGGGCAGGCCATGACATCAGGTTATCCAAGGTCACGAACGCGCGGTTAAAAACGGTAAAGATTGCCAAGACGATCCAGAAGGCCGCCCCAGTGCCTATTACAATAAGCTCAACGAATAAATTGGTCGTGCTCATGAGACAGCTAGTAGCTTGAGCCGCTTAGCTCATATCTCCCCAACCCAAACCCCGTTCCCTTACCTACGTGAATCCTCAATCGTGCTCGATACTCGTGCTCGTGGCTCTTGCTCGTGTTCCAAAAAAAACCTCTAGACTCCTGACTCCGAACTCTCTACTCACCCGCTATCTTGTATCCTGCCGCGCCGAGTAGCGCTCCCTCTGACCTGTTCCAATTCCGCCCTAAGTCCTACGCTAAACCTCTACTGCTTTCTCACCATCGGCCTTTATGGTGGCTTTCGTCAACTTGGAGAGAAAGTCGCTCGCCTCTAGGATCTCCAACAACACGAGCCTATCATCTTCCGAAAAGTGCCCGATGATGGGCCCTGCCTCCTCTGCATGATCAATCGACGCCTTCGACACCTCCAAAACAAGAATATCTTCCTTCCGATTATATCGAACTCTCATA